>JBKPMI010000043.1:0-9820 GCA_046732075.1 Acidobacteriota bacterium
GCAAGGGCGGCATCCGCTTCGCACCGGACGTCAACCTCGACGAGGTGCGCGCTCTGGCGGCCTGGATGACATGGAAGTGCTCGGTGGTCGACGTGCCCTTCGGCGGCGGCAAGGGCGGCGTGATCTGCGACCCGCGCACGCTCAGCCAGGGCGAGCTCGAGCGCATCACCCGCCGCTACACGGCCGAGATCATGGACCTGATCGGGCCCGAGAAAGACGTTCCGGCGCCGGACATGGGGACGAACCCGCAGACGATGGCGTGGGTCATGGACACCTACTCCATGCACGCGCGGCATACCGTCACGTCGGTCGTCACCGGCAAGCCGCTGACTCTCGGCGGTTCGCGCGGACGCGTGGAGGCGACGGGCCGCGGACTGATGCTGATCGCGCGGGAGGCCGCGCCGCTCCGGGGGTTCACGCTCGCGGGCAGCCGCGTCGTCGTCCAGGGGTTCGGGAACGTGGGTTCGATCGCGGCGCGCATGTGCCACGAGGCGGGAGCCCAGGTCATCGCGGTCTCGGACATCAACGGCGGCATTTTCCGGGAGGGAGGCCTCGACATCCCGGCGGTGCTCGCTCACTACGAAAAGAGCCGGACGTTCGAGGGTTTCGCCGGCGTGACGAAAGTCGGTAACGCCGAGCTGCTGGAGCTCGACTGCGACATCCTCATCCCGGCCGCCAACGAGAACCAGATCCGCGGCCGCAATGCCGGGAACATCCGCGCGAAGATCATCGTCGAGGGCGCCAACGGCCCGACGACCCAGCGCGCGGACGAAATTCTTCACGAGAAGGGGGTTCTCGTCGTCCCGGACATCCTGGCGAACGCGGGGGGCGTGACGGTCTCCTACTTCGAGTGGGTCCAGGACCGCGCCGGATTCTTCTGGCGCGAGTCCGAGGTCAACGACCGGCTGGAAGACATCATGGTCCAGTCGTTCCGCGACGTCGCGAGCATGGCCGAAAAGTACGGCGTCAGCTTCCGGATCGCGGCCTACATGCTCGGGATCTCGCGCGTCGCGCACGACACGATGGTGCGCGGCCTGTACGCCTGAGTCCGCCGGGATAGACCGGACCGGTCGTTACCTCCTGCGGATCAGCAGAAGAGACGTTCCCGCGAGCGCCAGCCCGAGAAGGGCCAGCATCGGAAACGAAAGCGTCGGAACGGTCGGCGCTGCCGCGATCGGCGTCGTGGGAGTCGCCGTCGGCGCAACCGTCGTCGGAGTCGGCGTGGGCGCGCCCAGGCCGCAGGGGCTGATGGTGGCGCCCTGGTACAGGCCGTACTGAAGGTGGTCCACCTCGATCCCGCCGATGGTGTTGGAAATCTTGATCGCCGAGATTCCTCCGGCGAAGGTGACCCCGAAGAAGCGGTCTTCCCCGGTTTCTCCCGAGTTCGGGCCATCTGCGATCAAGACGGGCCCGACGGTTCCCAGGGACGCGCCCAGCGAATCGAAGGCCTCGAAAGTCGTCTCTCCGTTACCGTCGGTCCACACGATCCCGACCTGCGTCGGAAAGGCGCCCAGCGTCGCCTGGTTGAAGGTGAAGGTGATCCCCGTCGCCCCGCTCCCCGCAAAGAACGAGTGGCCGGCCAGGCCGGAGCCGTCGATCACCCCGTCGTCCGCGTCCACCGAGTCGATGAAGCCCTCGAATCCGGGTGGAATCACCCCACCGGTCGACGGCGTGACGCCGGGTACGAGGATCGAGCCGCACTCGAAGTTCTCGAGGTAGACGTGACCCGCGTTGATCTCCGCCAGGAAGGGGCTGTCCGCCTGCGAGAGATAGGGAGTCGGTCCGATGAAGATGCCGCCGCCGGCCAGCGCGGCGTGGGCAGTCAGAAGGAGAAGGATGCCGAAAGCGACGGTGGCGACGACCCGGAGGTGTGACCCGAGCGCTCGGACGGTCATCTTGTTTCGCTCTCCTGGATCGGAATAGTAGCCCACTGGGGCAGATTCACGGCTCCGGAATCCTGGAGAGCCCCGTGACCCGGACGATCTTCTCCGCGCTCGATCCGCCGGCGACGATCTCGACGTCACGGACTCCGAGCCATTCGGCCAGCAGTCGCACGACCGCGCGGTTGGCTTTCCCCCCTTCGGCCGGCGCGGCGACCCGCACTTTCAACAGATTACCGAGAACGCCCGCGATCGCGGAACGCGACGCGCCCGGAACGACCTTGATCGCGAGCTCGATCGTTCCGTCCGGACGCCGCCGAGCGAACGGCGGCAGGTCGGTCAGCGCTCTTCCGGCGACCGCAGCACGACGCGCGGCCGCAGCTGCGGCAGCTCGAACGCAAGCTTCCGCTCGAGCTCTCCCAACGCCGCTTCGACCGGCTTCTTCCATCCCGGATCGAGAAGCGAAAGCGTCAGCCGACGGCCGGAGAGGGACGCCGGCGCGATCTTGCGCGCGAGCGGCTCTCCGACGAGTCGCGGCCAGCGCGCCTGGATCCAGAGGAGGGCGCCGTCGCCCGCCGACATCTTTCTCAGCAAACCGTCCGTCGCCTGCTCGAGCCGGCTGAATCCCGCACCCGGACGCGGCTTCATCGCTTCGACGACTCCGGAGGAACGGAATGCAGCGGCTTCTCTCCCGAGAGCACGCGGCGGACGTCCTCCACCACCATGCGCGCCATCTCGCGCCGCGTCTCGACGGTGGCGCTCCCGGCATGGGGCATGAGAACCACGCGGTCGTTGTCGAGCAGCGCCGGGAGCACCGCCGGCTCGTTTTCGTAGACGTCGAGGGCCGCGCCGGCGACCTGGCCGGAATCGATCGCCATGACGAGCGCGCTCTCGTCGACGAGCCCGCCGCGGGCCGTGTTGATGAGAAAACTTCCCGGCTTCATTCGGAGGAGCGTGTCGCGATCGAAGAGGTGGCGGGTGTCGTCACTCAACGGGAGGTGCAGCGAGATCACGTCGGAACGGCGGAGCAGATCTTCGAACGAAACGCGCGGCGGATCGTCCGGATCGTCGTCGCTGCGGCCCGATCGCCCCGAAGCGATCACCGTCATGCCGAACGCACGCGCACGACGGGCCACCGCCCGCCCGATCCGGCCGGGCCCGACGATCCCTAAAACCTTACTCTTCAGCTCTTTACCGAGGAGCAGGTCCGGCGACCATCCCGCGAACCCGCCCGCGCGCACCAGGCGGTCGCCCTCGACGAGCCGCCGCGCGAGCGCGAGAAGGAGCGCCATCGTGAGATCCGCCGTGGCGTCGGTCAGGACGCCGGGCGTGTGCGTGACAACGATTCCTCGCGCCGCGGCCGCCGCGCGGTCGATGTTGTTCACGCCGACCGCGTAGTTCGCGACGATGCGCAGCTTCGGAGCGGCCGCGATCACCGCGGCGGTCACCGGGTCCGAGACGAGCGTGATCAGCGCATCCACGTCGGCGACTTCGGCCGCGAGCTCGTGCTCGTTCGGAGAAAAGCCGAGCACGCGCACTTCGAAGTCGGGGAGGAGAGTCGAGAGCGAAGGCTCCGGCAACGCGCGCGTGGCCAGCACGACGGCGGCGGAGACGGAGCGTTCCGGCGTCGGCTCTTCGGGAGCTCCGGTCACCAGATCTTCGCCGAAGCGAGTCTCCAAAAAATCCCCCTGTCGAGCGGTTGGATGAGCGCGCGAGTCTAGCATCGCGCCGGGACGGACTCACCTCCGGACCTGGAGCCACCTCCCGAAAAGGAAGATCGCGCCGCCGATCACGAGCATCACCAGCTCGCGGCGCACGTTGCCGCCGATGACGCCGTCGAAGAACGCGACCCCCGTGATCAGAAGAGCCGCGAACTGGAGCGCGCGCGCCAGCGAATACACGCCTAGGGCGATTCGGCGACCGTCACCCGGGTGATCCGATCTCCCTGCTCGATCCTCTCGACGACGTCCTGTCCGGAGGTCACCTGGCCAAAGACGGTGTAGATGCCGTCCAGGTGCGGCTGAGGCGCGTGCGTCACGAACCACTGGCTTCCCCCGGTGTCCGGACCGGAAAGTGCCATGCCGACCGTCCCCTCGCCGTACTCGATCGGGTTCAGCTCGTCTCGAATCTCGTAGCCGGGGCCGCCGTTGCCGGTTCCGGTCGGATCTCCGTCCTGGTCCACGAAGTTCGGAACGACCCGGTGGAACGTTGAATTGTCGAAATAGTTGCGCCGGGCGAGGGTCACGAAGTTCATCACCGTCATCGGCGCCGAAGCCCCGGCGAGCCGCATCCGGAACGGCCCGCGGGCGGTCTCGACCGTGGCCGTCCAGGGTTTCCGGGCTTCCGCGAGGATGGCCGCATAGTCCGCGGCACTCCGGGAGATCTTGTACTCCGGGACCGGAAACGCGGCGGCCTCGGCGCGGAAGTTCTGGATGAGCGATCTCCGGGCAATCCGGGCGACGAGCGGGTTGGGACTGCGGTAAGCGGTCTCGACCACGGTTCGGGCCCGCGAATCGTTGCGCAGCTTCTCGGACGCGGTGATCGCGGCGATCGGCACGTCCGGTTCCGGCCGGCCCGAAGAGCTCGAAACCGCATCGACGAGGAGCGGGAGGATGGCGGGGTCGCCCGTCCGGGTCAGAGCATCGATCGCGGCCGCCGCCACCCCGGCATCGGAGTCCTTCAGCTTCGCCTCCACGAGAGCACGGTTCTGAACCACGGCCTCGGCCGTCCGGAAGCTTCCGAGAACCGCCCCGCGAACCAGCGGGTCACGGTCTGCCGCGAGGGTCGTCCGCAGAGGCTGGGCCTTCGCGAAGGACAGGTAACCGAGCGCCTCCGCCGCGGTCGCGCGGAGCGCCGGCTCCGGCGACCTGGCGGCGGTCTCCAATGCCGGAAAAGCGTTGTCGCGGAGGACGGCGGACGCCGAGAGCAGCGCCATCTGGCGGCGGCGGCCCGCCCCCGTGGTCGCGATGGACCACAGCCGGCGGAAAACCTCCCGGTCGGCGCCCGCGAACTGGCGCAGCAGGATCAACGCCGGAACCGCGACGTTCGGGTTTGCGTCTCCGGCGAGAGTGACGACCCGGGCGATCCTCTCCTTTCCGGCGGAGGAGCCGGGGTTCTTTTCGAGCACGCCTTCCAGCGCCACGAGGGCGTTCGTCACGAGAGGGGGCTTACCGCTGTCGAGTGCCCCGAAGAGCGGGTCGAGCGACTCCTTCTTCGCCAGGATGCCGAGGGCGCGTGCGGCGTAGGCGGCGGTGTCGGCGTTCCGGTCGTTCAAAGCCGCCGTCAGGGCGGGAAGCGAAGATTCCAGGGGCTTCCGGGCGATCGCGTAGACCGCGCCGAAGCGAACCCGGTCGTCGGGATCGTTGACGAAACGGAGCGCGGCGGCCTCCGTCGGCGGCGCTGCAAATCGCCAGAGCGATCTCAGGATCGTCGCCCGCGGCTCCGGGGAAGGGGCCCGGTCGACCGCGGCGACCAGGGCATCCTGCCCGTCTCCCCGCGCCAGGAAGCCGATCGCTTTCGCCGCCGCGGCGGCGACGGTCGCATCGCGTCCGGAGAGAAGCGGGAGGAGTTCCGTCGTCAGCGTGGGATCCCCGAGGACCTGGCTTCCGAACGCCGCCGCGGACAGGACCTCGGGAGACGAGTCGGTCAGGAGGCCCGCGAGCAGCTGTCGCCCCCGGGAATCTCCAATGCGTCCCAGCGCGAGAGCGGCGCGCGAACGAACGGTGGGATCCGGGGACCGGGCCGCCGACGTCAGTAGCGACGCGTCGAAGGCGCGCCGGTCCTCGAGCTGGAGGAGAGCGGCCTCGGCTTCCGCCGCGCTGCCGAACGTCTGGATCGCGACAGGCGGCGCGGGTGGCTCGCCCGGAGAGACGGGAGCGCTCCCGCAGCGGACCAGAACGGCCGCGGCAGCGAGCGCGGAGCAGAGAGCCCACGTGCGTCGAGAAGTCATAGTGAGTCCTTTCTCTCCACCCGGGGAAATTTTCGCGGATTATACGGGGTCGGAGCCGGGCGGGCGGCCCGGCCCTACGCGCCGATGACCAGCCGGTCGCCCAGCATCCCCGGCAGGCCGGCGCGGTGAATCTTGTCCCGCGTCTTTTCGACGTCGTAGGAAGCCCGCTCGAAGGTGACCACACGCTGGATGCCGTCGTACAGGGCATAGGACGCCGCGGGGTTGCGGTCGCGGGGCTGCCCGATCGACCCGGGATTGATCAGGTAGCGGCAGTTCTTCTTCAGGCGCATCCGGACGCGATCCCCGCGGACGACGTCCACCCGGATTCCATGGGGCTCCAGGGAGAAGACCGAGGGGATGTGGCTGTGCCCGAAGAAGCAGACGCTGGCGTCGGAAAAAGTGAAATTCAGGTATGCGTCGTAATCCGAGAAGATGTAGGCGTCCTCGTCCCGCGGCGAGCCGTGGCAGATGACGAACGCGCCGTCGACGTCCACGGGCCCGATCGGGAGCTCCTCCAGGAAGACCCGATTGCCCGCCGAGAGCTGGTCCGTCGTCCATCGCGCTGCCTTCAAAGCCACCGGATTGAAGAGCTCGCCGGAGTCGAGGCCGCACACGACCTTGTCGTGGTTCCCCCGGATCATGGTCTTGCGCTTGCGGATCTTGCGGATGCGGTCGATCACTTCGTTGGGGTCGGCGCCGTATCCCACGAAGTCGCCGAGGATCACCACCCGGTCGTACTTGCGGTGGGCGACACGGGCCATCACGGCCGCGAGGGCTTCCTCGTTCGAGTGGATGTCGGAAAGGATCAGATATCGCATGAAAACCGGTTCACCGGGAGTTCCCGGCTGACAGCTTCGCTCCCCGCTCCCGCGGATCGTAGACCGCGGAGAGCACCTGGTCGGTTGTCTGTTCGATGGACTCGCTCCCGGCGAGCGCGATCCGCACCGACGCCATTCTATAGAAGCGTTCGCGCTCGGCGTAGAGCGCGGCCGCCTGCGCCAGGGTGGCGAACAGCGGACGGTCCGTCTTTCCGGCGAGTCGCGCGCGGATTGCGTCGAACGGAACGTCCAGGTGGACGGGCGTACCGAGGGCGGCGATCGTCCGCCGATTCCGGTCCGAGACGAAGGAACCCCCGCCCGTCGAGATCACCGCGTCGGGAATCCCGCCGGTCCCTTCCAGGAAGACCGACTCGCGCTCGCGGAACGCCGGCTCCCCGAATTCGTCGAAGAGGGCCCGGATGGTGCGGCCGGACGTGCGTTCGATCTCGGTATCCAGATCGACGAACGGAATCTCGAGCCGTTCAGCGATCCGGCGTCCGATCGCGGTCTTGCCGCTGCCCATGAAGCCGACGAGATAGATCCGCCCGGGGGGGCGGCGCCGCCGCGCACGGTCCAGGAGCCGCCGCGCGTTTTCCTCCAGCCGCCCGCCGGCGGCCAGTGCCCCGACGACCGCGGCCGAGTCGGCGCCGGCGTCGAAGACGGAGTCCAGCGTTTCCTCGGTGATGCCGCCGACGGCCACGACGGGCTTCGTCTTGCGGCCGGCAACCGCGGCGAGGGCCTCGATGCCCCGCGGCGCCCGACCGGATTTCGTGGAGCTCGAGAAGATCGGCCCGAACGCGACGTAGTCCGCCGCCGGATCCGCGCCGGCGGCCCGCGCGGCCTCCGCATCGTGCGTCGACACGCCGATCGGAACTCCGTCCGGAAGGAGCGCCCGCGCGGCGGACGCGGGAAGGTCCTCCTCCCCGAGGTGGACGCCGACTCCCGCGAGCATCGCCACGTCCACGCGGTCATTGACGAGGACGGTCGCGCCGCACCCCCGGGAAAGGCGATCCGCGCCCTCCACGGCGTCGAGGAGCTCGCGATCCGGCAGGTCCTTCTCGCGGACCTGGAGGAAGCGGATTCCGGCGGCGAAGAGCCGCCCGGCGTCATCGAGGACGCCGGCCGGACCCGCGGCGCCACCCGAGCGGATCGCGTAGATCGGGGGAAGGCGAACCAGTCCCAAGTCCTCAGTCCTCAGTCCTCGTCCCGCGGCGCCGGACGAGGACTGGAGGATATCCGGAGGGGTCGGGCGTCAGGAGGCCGCGGCGAACCGTTCCATGAACCGCGTGGAGAGCCGGCCGTCCACGAAATCCGGGTCGTCCAGGATCCGACGGTGCATCGGAATGGTCGTCTTGATCCCTTCGACGACGAACAGGTCGAGCGCCCGCCGGGCGCGGGAGATCGCCTCCATCCGGGTCCGGCCGTGAACGATCAGCTTGGCGATCAGGGAGTCGTAGTGGGGGGGGATCACGTACCCCTGGTAGGCGGCCGTGTCCACCCGCACGCCGATTCCCCCGGGCGGATGAAACGCGGTCAACCGGCCGGGGCACGGCGCGAACGTGACGGGGTCCTCCGCGTTGACGCGGAACTCGATCGCGTGGCCGCGGGGAGCGAGCTCGCGGCCCGCAAAAGAGAGGGACGCGCCGGCCGCCACCGCGATCTGCTCCTTGACGATGTCGAGGCCCGTGACCTGCTCGGTGACCGGGTGCTCGACCTGCAGACGGGTATTCATCTCCATGAAATAGAAGCGGTCCTGCGAATCGAGCAGGAACTCGATCGTCCCGGCATTGGTGTAGTTGACGGCCTTCGCCGCGGTGATCGCGGCTTCCCCCATCTGGCGGCGAAGCTCGGGCGTCAGCACCGCCGACGGCGCCTCCTCGATCAGCTTCTGGTGGCGTCGCTGGATCGAGCACTCGCGCTCTCCCAGGTGCTGCACGTTGCCGAAGGAATCGCCGAAGACCTGAAACTCGATGTGTCGCGGCGCGTCCAGGTACTTCTCGAGATAGACGTCCGGATTTCCGAACGCCTTGTCCGCTTCGTTGCGCGCGGTCTCGTACGCACCGGAGAGCTCCCGCTCGTCCCGGGCGACGCGCATCCCGCGACCTCCCCCGCCCGCCGCGGCTTTCAGGATCACGGGATATCCGGCCTTCCGGGCGAATGCGAGCGCCTCGTCGACCGTCTCGACCGGCCCCGGAGAGCCGGGCACGGTCGGCACGCCGGCCGCGGTCACGGTGCGCCGGGCGAGCGACTTGTCCCCCATGCGGCGCATCGCGTCGGGGGACGGACCGATGAAGGCGATGTGGCAGTCCTGCAGGATCTCCGCGAAGTAGGCGTTCTCGGACAGGAATCCGTAGCCTGGATGGATCGCGTCGGCCTCCGTGATCTCCGCCGCCGAGACGATCGCCGAGATGTTCAGGTACGAGGCGGCCGACGGATACGGACCGACGCAGACGTCCTCGTCGGCGTATCGGACGTGCAGGGCATCCCGGTCCGCTTCGCTGTAGATCGCGACGGTCTTGATGTCGAGTTCGCGACAGGCCGAGATGATCCGGAGCGCGATCTCGCCCCGGTTGGCGATCAGGATCTTCTTAAACATGCGCGGCCCGGATCACGGGGCGGGCGGCGTTCACGCCGCGAGCCGGATTCCGAAGAGCTTCTCGCCGTATTCGACCGGCTGGCCGTTGCGGGCATAGACCTCGACGATCTCGCCTTCCACGTCCGATTCGATCTCGTTCATGAGCTTCATGGATTCGATGATGCAGAGGACCTTGCCCTTCGACACACGCGAGCCGACGTCCGCGAAGGCCTCGGCCTCCGGCGACGGAGCGCGGTAAAACGTCCCGACGATGGGCGAGGTGATGACGTGCACTCCCTCCCCTTCCGGTGCCGCCGCGACGGCTGCGGCGCCGCTGAGCGCCGGCGTGGGGGCCGGAGCCGCGTTCGCGGGAGCTTCGATCGTCCCGTTCGCAACCGCCGGACGGGCCCCTTCGATGCGGATTCGAAAGCCGGCGCGTTCGATCTCGAGGCCCGACAAACCCCGTTCCGTCACCAGGTCGATCAATTCCTTGATTTCCTTGAAAGAGAGCATTGTCTAGAGAAGCTCCTTTTCGAGGGCCGCTGCAGCCTTGCGCAGCTCGAAGCGGCCGCGCCCGAAGTTGCCTTCCGGGGCCAAC
>JBKPMI010000044.1:0-2578 GCA_046732075.1 Acidobacteriota bacterium
GTTCTGGACCGTCCCGGAGAGGTCGCTCCACGCGATCCCGCGATCGCGCGCCACCGAGAGAAGGAGGGCGAGCAGGATGGCGGCCGTCGAATTGATCGTCATCGACATCGACACTTGATCGAGCGGAAGGCCCTCCGTCAGGAGGCGCATGTCCTCGATGGTCGCGATCGCGACGCCCGCCTTGCCGACCTCGCCGCGGGCGAGCGGGTCGTCGGAGTCGTAGCCCATCTGCGTCGGGAGGTCGAACGCGACCGAGAGACCGGTCTGCCCCTGCTCGAGGAGATATCGGTAGCGCCGGTTGGACTCGCGGGCCGATCCGTAACCCGCGTACTGGCGCATCGTCCAGTAGCGCGAGCGGTAACCCTCTGCGGAAATGCCCCGGGCGAAGGGGAACTCACCCGGCGGAGGCTCTCCGTAGAAATCCCGAATGGGAATGCCGGAGCTCGTCGCTTCGGGGGGCCCGGGAGATCGCCCCTTCTCCGGCTTCGCCCGGTCGGCGGACGTCGGGGCGTCCTTGCCCTTCACGATTCGATTCTGGCACAGCCGCCGTCACGGCGAATGCGGGCAGCGCGTCTACAATCGCACTGTGATCCCACCGCTTCAGGGTCAGCTCTCGACGTACGGATTCCCCGACCTCCTTCAGTGGATGGAGATGAACCGCCGCTCCGGGCGCCTGACCGTGATGCGCGGAAAGGACCGGAAGGTCATCGACTGGAAGGACGGCCACATCGCCTACGTCTCGGGCTCGCATCCGAAGGACCGCCTGGGCGTCTTTCTCAACCGGATCGGGGCCGTCCCCACCGAGGTGCTTCACACGCTGCTGGCGACGAACTTCACGTCCGGCACGAACCTCACCCGCCTCCTGCTCGATGGCCGGCACGACACGCTCGCCGGACTGTCCCGGCGGGCGGAGGAGCTGGCCCGCCGCCTCCTGTTCGAGGTCTTCGAATGGAAGGAAGGGATCTTCCGATACGACCCGGACTCCCCGGTCGAGAAGATCCTCCGGATCCGTCTGAAGCTTCAGCCCCAGGCGCTCGCGTTCCAGGCGGCCAAGCGGCAGGACGACGCCCGGCGCCGGCGCCGGCACCCGTCCCCCCGCGGCTTCCGGGGCTCGATCTTCGAGCAGGACGAGCTCGACGAGCGCTTCTGGAGGGTTCTCGAGAAAGTGGGCGTGCTGATCGAGCCGGGAGAGGGGCGCGGGCGCCTTGCCATCCTCCGCGAGTTCGCGAATCGGCTCCGGCGGCGCCTCGGCCAGATCGAGTCGCTCCGGCCGATTCACGAGGACTCCGCGACGCTCCTGCGCGAGCTCCGAAAACAGGATTCCTTCCCCCCCTCGGCCGTCGCGCCGATCGCGGCGCTCGACCCGTATCTCGCGCTCGACCTCCTCGTGCTCGCGAACAGCCTGGTCGTCGACCGCCGCCGCTCGGTGGCCACGACCGCGCAGGCGCTCGACCGCCTCGCCCCCGCCCCTGTCGCCGCCTTAGTCGAGCGCCTCGCGGTTTCGGAGTTTCCGCGGCTGCCGGTCGAGGACCGCGCGGCGGTGACGGTCCGACGCGCCAGCATCGCGGCGGCGGTGGCCGCGAGAGCGCTCGCGCCCGACTTCGGAGTGGATCCCGACCGGGCCTATACCTACGGTCTGCTCCACACGGTTGCGTACGGCGACCTGCTCACGGTGGCCGCGGAAATGAAGATCGCGCCCGGACCCTTCCGGGCGGCCCTGATCGACGCCCACCGGCCGCTCGTCGGCCGGATCCGGGCGGAGGGGTGGAGCCTGCCGGCCGACCTCGAGGCCGTTCTCGGGGACGACGGGTCCGACGACCGGGTCGCGGCCGTCCTCGTGAGGACGGCGCGCGCCGCGCTGCCCGACTGCGCGCTCGGCTCCCTGCCGAAGGGGATCTCGCCGCCGCGCAACGCGCGGGCGATCGCGGCCGAGGTGAACGCGCTCCTCGAGTTCCTGGGCCTTCCCCCGGCGCACGTCCCGTCGCGTTAAGCGAACCTTCATCCCCGAGGAATCGGGGGCGAGCTCCGGGCGTTGCGGGAAACGAGGTCAGACGATGAAAAAACACGCGATTACAAGGCTCGGCTCGTCGCTGCTGATGGCCCTCCTCCCGGTGCTCGGCGCCGCCCAGCAGCCCCCCACTTTCACGGAGGAGATCGAGGTCCGGGTCATGGACCTGGACGTCTCCGTCACTCAAAAGGACGGCCGGCCCGTTACGGACCTCCGCCGGGAGGATTTCACCGTGCGGGTCGACGGCAAGCCCGTCCCGATCGACTATTTCGCCCGCGTGGACGCGGGCACGATCCACGCGCCGGATCTCGCGACCGCCTCGCCGGACCAGGTCCTCGACGCCTACCGGCGCGGGGACGAAGCGTTCGTGCCGCGGCACTTCCTCCTGTACGTGGATCTGGGCCACCTCGCGCCATCCGGCCGGAAGCGCGCGCTCGAGAGCCTGCGCGACCTCGTCACCCGGATGGGACCGAACGACCGGGGACGGGTCGTCCTCTTCGACCGGCGTCCGAAGGAGCTCACGGAGTGGACCGCCAGCAAGGAGGAGCTCTTCGCGGCGCTGTCGAAAGT
>JBKPMI010000045.1:0-2460 GCA_046732075.1 Acidobacteriota bacterium
CCGACGTCACGGCGATGCCGCTCGGGCTGAACGCCCCCTCGGTGTTCGGGATGTCGTTCGCGGTGCTCGGCCCCGCGTACCTCGCCACCGGGGACGCCGTCCTCGCCTGGAAGATGGGGATGGCGGTCACGGTCCTGGTAGGCGTGTTCAAGATGGGTTTGTCGTTCGCGGGGAATGCGGTCCGCCGGGCGATGCCGCGCGCCGGGCTCCTCGGTTCGATCGCGGGCGTCGGCATCGCGCTCATCGCGTTCCTGCCGTTCTTGAAGATCGTCGCGAGCCCCATCGTCGGCTTCGTCGCGCTCGGGATCGTCCTGGTGACGCTCGTCGCGGGACGCCGGCTGCCCGGCGGGTTGCCCGGCGCTTTCGTCTCGGTCGTCGTGGCGTTCCTCCTCTACGAGGCGCTGCGATTCTTCGGGTTGGTCTCCGCCCCCGGCGCCGCCTCTGCCGCCTCCTCGACGCTCTCGCTCGCGGTTCCCAGGCCGAGCCTCGCGTTCCTGGGAGGTCTCACGCTCGCGTGGGGATATCTCCCGATCGTCCTGCCGTTCGGCGTGATGACGATCATCGGCGGCATCGACAACACGGAGAGCGCGGCAGCCGCGGGCGACGAGTACGACACGCGAGCCATCCTGATGACGGAGGGGCTCGCGACGTTCGTCGCGGGGCTGTGCGGCGGCGTCGTCGAGAGTACGCCCTACATCGGCCACCCCGCGTTCAAGAAGATGGGCGCCGGCGCGGGCTACGTCGTGGCCACCGCGCTGTTCGTGGGTCTCGGAGGCATGCTCGGCTACCTCCCGTTCCTGATCGACTGGATTCCGGCCGCCGCCGTCGCACCGATCCTCGTGTACATCGGCCTCGAGGTCATGGCGCAGGGCTTCCTCGCGACGCCGCGCCGCCACGGCCCGGCGGTCTCCCTCGCGGTCCTGCCCTCGATCGCATTTCTCCTCACGCTGGAGATGGGATCGCTCGTGTCCGCCGCGGGCGGCGCCCTCGCGAACCTGTCGGGTGAAGTCGCGAGCACGTACCGGGCGGTCAAGCTCCTCGGCAACGGCTTCATCGTGACGGCGCTTCTCTGGGGAGCGGCGGGGGCGGAGCTGATCGACCACCGATTCCGGCGGAGCGCCATATTCTTCTTCACCGCCGGAGTCCTCTGCCTCTTCGGCGTGATCCACTCCCCCCGGCCCCAGGGGACGTTCTTCCTGCCGTGGCAGACTCCGGACACGACGCCGTTCACGTTCGCCGTGGCATACCTGGCACTCGGGTTGATCGTGCTGGCGGCGCCTATGCTGACTCGCGGAGAAGCTCCTATTCTTTCGGAGGATTGAAATGACGACGACCCCCCCGGTCCGGATGCTCTGCACCTACCGCCCGCGAAAGGGAAAGGAGAAGGAGCTCCTCTCCCTGGTGAAGAACAACTGGACCACTTTGAAGCGTGCGGGTCTCGTCACGAAGGATCGCGCCATCGTCTACCGGGCGACCGACAAGAGGTCGGGGCGCGTCTACTTCGTGGAGAGCTTTTCCTGGATGAACGGCGAGGCATCCGACGCCGCCCACCAGAACCCGGAAGTGATGGCCGTGTGGGACGCGATGGGGGCGCTGCTCGAGGGAATGGAGCTCGCGTCGATCGAGCCCATCAGCGACAAGCGATAGAGCCTCAGTCCTTCGGCCTCGCCGCCCGGATCTTTCTTCCGAACCGGACGGCGGCGCGGCGCACGGACTCCACGTCGATCGTCCGCACGCGGCGCCGTTCCATCAGCACCTTTCCCTCCACGATCACGGTCTGAACCGCTTCGGACCGCGCCGAGTACACGAGGTGCGACGCCGGGTCGAAGAGGGGGACGGCGTTCGGCCCGGACAGGTTCACGACGATGAGGTCCGCGCGCTTGCCCGCCTCGAGAGAGCCGATCTGATCCTCGAGGTGGAGCGCCTCCGCGCCGCCCATCGTGGCCATCCGCAGAACCGCGTGCGCCGGCGCCGCCGTCGGGTCGAGACCCGCGGCCTTGTGCAGCCTGGCGGCCGAGCCCATCTCGCCGACCATGTCGAGGTCGTTGTTGCTGGCGGCCCCGTCGGTTCCGAGGCCCAGGCGAATCCCCGCCGCGAGCATCTTCGGCACCGGCGCGACGCCGCTCGCGAGCTTCATATTGCTCTCGGGGCAGTGGACGACCCCGACGCCGGCGTCGCGAAGGAGCGCGATCTCCTCGTCGTCCACGCGGACGCAGTGCGCCGCGACGAGCGACGGCGTGAGGAGACCATGCGCCGCGAGGTGCCGCACGGGTGACGCGCCGTAGCGCGCGCGGACCATCGCGAGCTCGCCGTCCGACTCCGAGAGGTGGGTGAGGACGGGCGCCGAGTATCGGGCCGCGAGGTCGACCGTCTTCCGGAAGGTCTCGGGCCCAACGGTATAGACGGCGTGCGGCGCGAGCGCGGGCGTGACCCGCGGGTGCCCCGCCCAGTCGGACAGGA
>JBKPMI010000046.1:0-5706 GCA_046732075.1 Acidobacteriota bacterium
TCCGCTTCCTCCTGCCGGAGAGCCGACCAGAACCCGGCGTTTCCCGGACGCAACCGCCGCCGCGCGCGTCGCGCCTTCCCGTTTTCTTATCGTTCGGAATTCGTCAGATCGGGTCTGGCAAAGCGAGCGGAACGAGAACGAAGTACAGGTTAGCACATTGCCCTCCACGCTCTTCGTGGATCGCAAAACGCTTCTTCGCTGCAACATGCGAGCGGTGAACAGCTTGCGAGGCCTGGAGGCGGGGAATAGTATTCGCCTTTCCTCACCCGAGGCACGGAGGTCCGTATGACGGATTCGGCGGTCGCCACGGACGCGGCAGGCGCGACGGACTCTGCCGCGAGGACCGGCTCGTCGAGGGAAGCCGAGGTCCTCCGGAACTTCGTCTGGGGAGAGTGGGTCGAGAGCCGCTCCCGCGAATTCCTGGACGTGTACAACCCGGCGCGCGGCGAGGTGATCGCCCGGACCCCGCTTTCGACCGGACAGGACCTGGACGCCGCTGTCCAGGCCGCGAAAAAGGCGTTTCCGGCCTGGCGCGACACACCGGCGGTCGTCCGGTCCCGCTCCCTCTTCCGCTTCCGCCAGCTTCTCGAAGAGAACTTCGAGGAGCTCGCGCGCACCGTCACCACCGAGCACGGCAAGACCCTCGACGAGTCCCGCGGCAGCGTACGCCGGGGGATCGAGTGCGTCGAGGTCGCGTGCGGTTCGCCGTCCCTCATGATGGGGTACGGACTCGAGAACATCTCCTCGGGCATCGACTGCCAGGTGATCCGACAGCCCGTCGGGGTCTGCGCGGCGATCGCGCCTTTCAACTTCCCGGCAATGGTGCCGCTCTGGTTCCTCCCGTTCGCGGTCGGGACCGGCAACACCATCATCGTCAAGCCGTCGGAGCAGGTTCCCCTCTCCCAGCGGCTGATCTTCCGGCTGCTGGAGCAGTGCGACCTGCCGCCCGGCGTGGTGAACCTGGTGAACGGGGGGCGCGAGGTGGTCGAGGCGATCTGCGATCACCCCGAGATCCGCGCCGTCTCCTTCGTGGGTTCGACGCCGGTGGCCCGCGCCGTGTGGCAGCGGGCGACTCACGCCGGGAAGAGGGTGCAGGCGCTCGGAGGCGCGAAGAACTTCGTGGTCGTGATGCCCGACGCCGACTGGGATCGGTCGATCGGCGTCATCACCGAGTCCTTCTACGGGTGCGCCGGGGAGCGTTGCCTCGCCGGGAGCATCCTGGTTCCCGTCGGAGACGCGCACGGCGAGGCGCGCGACCGCATGGCCGCGTCCACGACAGCGCTCAAGGTGGGCGACGGGATGCGGGGTGGGGTCTCGATGGGGCCGGTCATCAGCGCGAAGCATCGCGAGAAGGTCCTCGGGTACATCGACAAGGGCGTGAAGGAGGGGGCGCGGCTCGTCGTCGACGGGCGGAAGGCGTCGATCGAAGGCAGCGAGAAGGGGTTCTTCCTCGGTCCCACCCTCTTCGACGAGGTCCGCCCCTCGATGACGATCGGCCACGAGGAGATCTTCGGGCCGGTCGCGTCGATCTCGCCGGTCGCGAGCCTCGAGGAGGCGATCGACCTGATGCACGCGCACCCGAACGCGAACGCCACCTCGATTTTCACGACGAGCGGGAAGGCGGCGCGCGAGTTTGCCCGCCACGCTACCGCGTCGATGGTCGGAGTGAACATCGGCGTCGCCGCACCGATGGCGTACTTCCCGTTCGGCGGCGCGAAGGACAGCTTCTTCGGCGACCTGAAGGTGCACGGGCGGGACGCGTACGAGTTCTACACGGACAAGAAAGTGGTGATTTCCAGATGGTTCTGATTAAACCGACACCGCAAGCTCTGGTTTCAACTCTCTGTCCGCCGGTCGCGCAGCGACCGCCGCAGACCTAGTCCAATGCCTCGTAAGGTCATCGGCGGCCTGATCCAGTGCGCGACCCCGGTCACGGACGCGTCGCTCCCCGTCGAGCGAATCAAGGAGGACGCGATCGCGCGCCACATCCCCTTCATCGAGGAGGCCGGGAAGAAGGGCGTCCAGATCCTGGGCCTCCAAGAGATCTTCGACGGCCCCTACTTCTGCCCCTCCCAGGATCCGCACTGGTACGACATGGCGGAGCCGGTGCCGGGCCCGACGACCGACCGGATGGCGGAGTACGCGAAGAAGTACCGGATGGCGATGGTCGTTCCGGTTTACGAGCGCGAGCAGGCCGGCGTGTACTACAACACGGCGGCCGTGTACGACGCCGACGGCTCGTACCTCGGGAAGTACCGGAAGAACCACATCCCCCACACGTCCGGTTTCTGGGAGAAGTACTTCTTCAAGCCGGGCAACCTCGGCTACCCCGTCTTCCAGACGCGCTACGCCAAGGTCGGCGTCTACATCTGTTACGACCGGCATTTCCCGGAGGGCGCCCGTCTCCTCGGGTTGAACGGCGCCGAGATCGTCTTCAATCCTTCCGCCACCGTGAAGGGTCTCTCGCAGTACCTGTGGAAGCTGGAGCAGCCCGCGCACGCCGTTGCGAACGGCTATTTCATGGCGTGCAGCAACCGGGTCGGGGTCGAGCAGCCCTGGAACCTGGGGCACTTCTACGGAACCTCGTATTTCGTCGACCCGCGCGGGAACTTCCTCTCCGTCGGTTCGGAGGACAAGGACGAGCTCGTGGTCGCGGAGATGGACCTCGACATGATCGAGGAAGTCCGGAGGGTCTGGCAGTTCTTCCGCGATCGGCGGCCCGAGACGTACCAGCCGATGGCCGAGATCCGCGCTTGAAGACATTGATCCGCGGAGGCACGGTCGTCACGGCGAGCGACCGGTACCGCGGAGACGTCCTCATCGAGGACGAAAAGATCGCCGCGGTGGCCACGTCCTTCGAGGACGTGAATGCCGACCGCACGATCGACGCCGCCGGCAAGGTCGTCATCCCCGGAGGCATCGACGTGCACACGCACCTCGACATGCCGTTCGGCGGCACGACCTCCGCCGACGACTTCGAGTCCGGCACGATCGCCGCGGCGCACGGCGGCACCACGTCCATCGTCGACTTCGCGATCCAGTACCGCGGGCAGACGCTCCGGCACGCGCTCGACGCCTGGCGGGCGAAGGCCGAGGGCAAGGCCGCGATCGATTACGGCTTCCACATGATCGTCACGGACCTGAACGACGCGGTCGAGGCCGAGATGGATCAGCTCGTCCGCGAGGGAGTGACTTCATTCAAGCTGTTCATGGCGTACCCCGGCGTCTTCATGCTGGACGACGCCTCGATCTTCCGGGCCCTCCTGCGCACCCGGGAGAACGGCGGAACGATCTGCATGCACGCCGAGAACGGCGGGGTCATCGACGTCCTGGTGAAGCGCGCGCTCGCCGAAGGGAAGACGGCGCCCAAGTACCACGCGCTGACGCGGCCGGCGCGCGCCGAGGCGGAGGCCACGCACCGCGCGATCGCGCTCGCCGAGATCGCCGGGGTCCCGATCTACATCGTCCACCTGTCCGCGGCCGAAGCCCTCGAGATGGTCACGGAGGCGCGCGACCGCGGACTCCCCGCCTTCGCCGAGACGTGCCCGCAGTACCTGTTCCTGTCGTACGACAACTACGAGGAGCCCGGCTTCGATGGCGCGAAGTACGTCATGAGCCCGCCGCTGCGACCGAAGGAAACCCAGGACCGCCTCTGGCGCGGCCTCGCGTCGAACGACCTGCAGGCGGTGTCCACGGACCACTGCCCGTTCTGCATGAAAGAGCAGAAGGAGCTGGGGCGCGACGACTTCTCGAAGATTCCGAACGGCGCGCCGGGCATCGAGACCCGGATGAGTCTCCTCCACGACGGCGGCGTGAAGACCGGGAAGATCTCGTGGAACCGCTACGTCGAGCTGACGTCGACCTCGCCGGCGAAGATCTTCGGTCTCTTTCCGCGGAAGGGCACGATCGCGCCGGGTTCCGACGCGGACATCGTCGTCTTCGATCCGGAGCGCAAGCAGACCCTGTCGGCGAAGACCCTCCACATGAAGGTCGACTACAACCCGTACGAGGGGCGCGAGGTCTCCGGCGTCTCCGAGGTCGTGCTGTCGCGCGGCCGCGTGATCGTCGAAAAGGGGAAATTCACCGGAAGGGCCGGCGCCGGCTCCTTCCTGAAACGGAGTCCGAGATGAGCACCGTCGGCCGCGAAACCCGCCCCACCTCCGACCTGACGAAGAGCGCCCGTGCGAAGCACAAGGAGTACCTCTTCCCGGCGACCATCCAGTATTACCAGGAGCCGATCGTCGTCACCGACGCGAAGGGCCTGCGGGTGCGGGACGCCGACGGCAACGAGTACCTCGACTTCTTCGGGGGCATCCTGACCGTCTCGGTCGGCCACGGCAACGAGAAGGTGTCGGCGGCGATCAAGGCGCAGGTCGACCGGCTCTCGCACATCTCGACGCTCTATCCCACCCTTCCGGTCGTCGAGCTCGCGGAGCGGCTCGCGCGGATTGCTCCCGGCGACCTCAAGCAGATGTACTTTACGGCGTCGGGCACGGAGGCGGACGAGACCGCCGTCATGATGGCGGAGCTCTTCACGGGACGCTCCGAGGTGATTGCGCTGCGACACGGTTACTCCGGACGCTCGACGCTCGCCCAGTCGTTGACGGCCCATTCCACCTGGCGCGCGCTTCCCTCGAAGGTCGCCGGAGTCAAGCACGCTCCGACGCCTTACTGCTACCGCTGCCCGATGCACCTGACGTATCCCTCCTGCGGGATCGCCTGCGCCAATGACATCGAGGACATCATCCGGACGACGACCACCGGCCGCGTCTCCGCGTTCCTCGCCGAGCCGATCCAGGGAGTGGGCGGTTTCATCACGCCTCCGCCCGAGTACTTCGAGGCGGCGGTCGCGATCATCCGGAAGTACGGCGGCGTCTTCATCTGCGACGAGGTCCAGACCGGTTTCGGCCGGACGGGCACGACGATGTGGGGAATCGAGCACTGGGGCGTCCAGCCCGAGATCATGACGATGGCGAAGGGAGTGGCGAACGGCCTTCCGCTCGGCGTCACGATCTGCACCCCGGAGATCGCCGCTTCGCTGAAGGCGCTCACCATCTCCACCTTCGGAGGGAACCCGGTCTCGTGCGCCGCGGCGAACGCGACGGTGCAGTTCATCGAGGAGGAGGGCCTCCCCGCGAACGCCGAGGCGATGGGCGCCCTCCTCCGCGCGGGCCTCGAAGAGCTGAAGCGCCGGTTCCCGAAGAACATCGGAGACGTGCGGGGCATGGGCCTCATGCAGGCAGTCGAGCTGGTGGTCGACGAGACTGCGAAAGACCGCACCCCCGCGAAGGAGATGACGAACAAGGTCTTCGAGGAGGCCCGCCAGCGGGGGCTCCTGATCGGCAAGGGGGGACTCGACGGGAACTGTTTCCGGATCGCACCGTCGCTGACCGTGAACGCTTCCGAAGTCTCCGAAGCGCTTTCGATCCTTCGCGAGTCCTTCGAATCCGCCGGAGCCAGCTGATGGCTGACAGCTGATCGCTGACAGCCTGGAGGCTTATATATGTCCGACCTCTCCGTCACGTTCACCGGGATCCGCTTCGAGAATCCCTTCCTGCTCTCGTCCGCGCCCCCGACCGAATCCGAGTCGAACATCCTCCGCGCTTTCGAGGCGGGCTGGGCGGGGGTGGTGACCAAGACGATCGGCGTCCATCCGGTCGTC
Source organism: Acidobacteriota bacterium (assembly GCA_046732075.1). Lineage (GTDB taxonomy): Bacteria > Acidobacteriota > Thermoanaerobaculia > UBA5066 > Gp7-AA6 > Gp7-AA6. The sequence continues at coordinate 5,663 of JBKPMI010000046.1, forward strand.
AACGTGAAGGGCCCGAAGACGAACTTCCTGCGGACGGACCCGGC
>JBKPMI010000047.1:0-10517 GCA_046732075.1 Acidobacteriota bacterium
GGCCGCTCACGTTCGGGAAGCCGGAGGGCGAGATCTTCCTGGGCCGCGACTTCGGCCGCACGCAGGACTACTCGGAGTCGACCGCGAACCAGATCGACGCGCAGGTCAAGAAGATCGTGACGGAGGCCTACCAGCGGGCCGAGGCCCTGATCCGCGAGAACGAGAAGGTCATGCACCGCATCGCCCGGACGCTCCTCGAGAAGGAGGTCCTCGACGGCGAGGAAGTCCTCCAGATCATCGCCGAGGAGAACGGCACTGACATCTCGAAGCTGCGCAAGACCGGACCGCCGCGGCCGCCGATCGTTCCGCCGCCCGGCGCGCCCGAGATCGCCGACGACGTCGGGCCTCTGGTGCCCGAGCCCGCATAGCGGCAGCCGGCCGCTTCGGAGCTTCGTTCTAAACTCGCGGGCGTGCCGGTGCCCGCCGACCTGGTCTTCGCGGCCGCGAACGCCGAGGCGCTGCGCGAGATTGCCTCCTGGGACGGCTTCCGGCCGGCGACCTTCGCAGCCTCCGAGTTCCCGGTGGACGTCGTGCGTTTCGAGCGCTCGCCGTCCCCTCCGGTGGTCCTCTCCCGGGCCCGCCGCGCCGAGAGCCTGAAGGCCCTGCCGGCGAGCCTGCGTGAGCGGGCACAGCGGGCGTTCGAACGGGCCGAGCGGCCGGCGCGGACCCTCCTCCTCGCCCGCGGGCGGCGTCTCGACCTGACGGAATGCCCGGCGGTCATGGGCGTCGTCAACGTCACGCCGGATTCGTTCTCCGACGGCGGCCTCTACCTCGATCCGGAGCGCGCGGTCGCGCGAGCGCTCGAGATGTACGAGGCGGGCGCGTCCATCGTGGACGTCGGGGGCGAGTCGACGCGGCCGGCGACGTATGGGGACGCGGTTCCGGTTTCCGCCGAGGAGGAGATCGGGCGGATCCTCCCGGTCATCGCGGGGATCCGGTCCCGGACGGACCGGCCGATGTCGGTGGACACCCGGAAAGCCGACGTGGCCCGGGAGGCCCTCGCCGCCGGAGCGGACCTCGTCAACGACGTCTCGGCACTCCGCTACGATCCGGAGATGCTTCCGCTCGTCGCCCGGGAGAAAGCGGGGATCGTGCTCATGCACATGCGCGGTACGGATCCGCGCACCATGCAGGCGGACACGAGCTACGCCCATCCGGTCGCGGACATCGCTTCGGAGCTCGCCGCCGCGGCTTCCCGCGCGATCGACGCCGGGGTCGACGCCGGCGCCGTCGCGATCGACCCCGGCCTCGGATTCGGAAAGAGCTCTCCGGGCAACCTCGACCTCCTCCGACACCTCGCGGCTTTTCGGTCGCTGGGCTTTCCGGTCGCCGTCGGCGCCTCGCGGAAAGCGTTCGTGCGCCGCTTCTCGGGGGTCGGGGACGACGCCTCCACCGCGGAGCGGCTACCCGGCTCGCTCGCCGCGCTCGCCGCGGCGCGCGCCGGGGGCGCCGCGATCGTCCGGGTCCACGACGTCGAGGAGTCCGTGCGGTTCCTGCGGATGCTCGCGGCCATCGAGGCGCCGGCTTCGAAGAAAGCCGCCGCAGAGACGGCTGCGCCGTGATCGACGCCCTCTCGTCGCGCTTCGGCTCGCTGGCCCACTTTTCCTTCACGTGGCGCGACGCGCTCGACATCGCGATCGTCGCGCTCGTCGTCTACTTCCTGCTCCGGCTGATCCGCGGGACGCGCGCGGTTCAGATGGTGTTCGGGCTCATCGCCATCCTCGTCGTCTACTGGATCTCGGTCCTGCTGAAGCTGGTGGCGCTGAGGACGGTCCTCTCGGCCCTCATCTTCTACCTCCCGTTCGCGATCATCGTTCTATTCGCCCAGGAGCTGCGCCGCGCGCTGGCCGCGTTCGGACGAACGCCGTTCTTCGCGCTCTTCTCGGGCTACCACGCCGAGGAGACCGTCTCGGACCTCGTTCTCGCCTCGACCTCCCTCTCGACGCGGCGCGTGGGGGCGCTCATCGTCCTGGAACGGCGGGAGGGGCTCAAGACGTACATCGAGAACGGCGTGACGATCGACGCCGCGATCTCCTACGACCTTCTCGTGAACCTCTTCGCGCCGGGGACCCCTCTCCACGACGGCGCCGTCATCGTGTCGCGGGAGCGCATCGCGGCCGCCGCGTGCTTTCTGCCCCTGTCGCTCAAGGAAGTGCTATCGAAGCGGTTCGGCACGCGCCACCGCGCCGCGATCGGCGTGACCGAGGAAACCGACGCCCTCGCGATCGTCGTCTCCGAGGAGCGGGGCACGATCTCTCTCGCGCGCGACGGCCAGTTGATCGAAGATCTCGACGGAAAATCGCTCCGCGACCTGCTCTACCGCGAGTTCGCGGCGAGCGCCTAGAGAAATCGGGAAGAGATGCCGCGCCGCCCCTTCATCCTGCGGAACCTGGGCCCGAAGCTGCTGGCCCTCGCGATCGCGCTCGCCGTGTGGTTCGCACTCTCGGGCCAGCGGCGCGAGCGCGTGTCCGAGCGCAGCTACCGGATCCCGCTCTCCCTCGTGAACATCCCGGCGAAGACGATCGTCGCCTCGCCGCTTCCGGGCGCGGTCGACGTGCGGGTCCGCGGTCCCTTCACGGCGCTGCGCCAGCTCGAGCCCGAAAAGCTCGAGGCGGTCATCGACCTCCTGAGCTCCTCGCCGGGCGAAAAGATCTACCGGCTGGCCCCCGAGGACATCAACGTTCCGCCGGAAATCGAGGTGATCGCTCTCTCCCCCGCCGAGATCCGCGTCGTACTCGACCAGGTCGCGGAGCGCGTGCTGCCGGTCGTGCCGGCTCTCGCCGGAGACGTGGCCTCCGGGTCCCAGGTCGTGGACGTCACCGTCTCCCCGCGGGTTGCGCGCGTGATCGGGCCGGCGACCGCCCTGGGGAAGATGACCGGAGTCGGAACCGAGCCGGTCTCGCTCGCCGACCACGCCTCCACGTTCACTGCGACCACGACGGTGCGGCCGGACGCCCCGGGCGTCCGCGTCCGCGAGGGACAGATCGTCAACGTCACGGTGCGGATCGGGCCCGCTCCGACGCCGACGCCGGGCGCCACGGCCGGCGCGACCGCGCGTTGAAGCTCTTCGGAACCGACGGGCTCCGGGGTCGGGCCGGAGTCTTCCCTCTGGACCCGCGGTCTCTGGTCACGGTCGGTCGCGACGTCGGCGCGAGCGTCCGCCGCGAAGGGGGAACGACCGTCGTCCTCGGCGGTGACACCCGCGAGTCGACACCCGCGATGGCGGCGGAGCTGGCGGCCGGCCTCGAGCAGGAGGGATGCCGGGTCGCGTTCGCGGGAGTCGTGCCGACGCCGGCGGTCGCGGAACTCGTCCTGGATCTTCCGGCGGGAGCCGGAATCTCCGTGTCGGCGTCGCACAACCCTCACGAGGACAACGGCGTGAAGGTCTTCGGCGCCGACGCCCGCAAGTGGCCGGACGAGAGGGAGGAGGCGCTCGAGCGCCGCCTGCTGGCGGAGCGGGACTCGTCCCCGGGCGCGCCCGCCGACCGGGCCGAACCACCGCCTCCGCCGGTCGATCCGTCGCTCTCCGAGACCTACGTCGCGCGGCTCCTCGCGCGCCTGCCGCGGCCCCTCCACGACGTCACCGTGCTGCTGGACGCGGGCAACGGCGCGGCCTACCGGATCGGGCCGGAGGCGCTCCGGCGGGCGGGCTGCTCCGTCGTTTCGATCGCGGACCGGCCCGACGGCCGCAACATCAACGCGAGCTGCGGCGCGCTCCACCCGGAGGGAATGGCGCGGGAGACGCGCGCCCGCCATGCCGACATGGGCGTGGCGCTCGACGGGGACGCGGATCGCGCAATCTTCGCGGACGAGAGCGGCCGGCTGCTGGACGGCGACGACGTGCTCTGGATCGCGGCCATGCGATGGAAGGCGGAGGGACGTCTCGCCGGAGGCGGCGTGGTCGGCACGGTCATGTCGAACTTCGGGCTGGAGGCCGCGCTCGCCCGCGAGGGCATCGCCTTTCACCGCGCGGCGGTCGGAGACCGAAACGTGGCGCGTCGGATGGAAGAGACCCGCTCCGTCCTGGGGGGCGAGACCTCCGGGCACATTCTCTTTGCTCCGCTCTCCCCGGCGGGCGACGGGATCCAGACCGCGCTCGTCGTGGCCGGAATCCGGTCGGACGCGGGACGCGCGCTGTCCGAGCTCGCGAACCTGGAGAAGACGCCGCAGGCGCTGCGCAACGTCCGGGTTCCGCGGCGGGTGCCGATCGAGAGCGCCCCGGTCCTGTCGCGCGCGGTCGCCGAGGCCGAGGCGGCGCTCGACGGCCGCGGCCGCGTCTTCCTGCGCTACTCCGGGACGGAGCCGCTGCTCCGGATCCTGGTGGAGGGGGAGGACGAGAGAGAGGTCACCGGGATCGCGGACGCTCTCGAGAAGGCCGCGCGATCCGCCCTCGCATGACCGGCCGGGCCTAGCGCTCCAGCTCCGGGATCGGCTCTCCCGTGACGTTCGGCTCCTGGAAGATGAGACCCGTCCCCGAAATCGGCAGGAGCGCCGTGTGGTTGCGCTCGCCGATCTCCAGACGGATCTCGTAGTAACCGTGCGGCGAGACGCCCACGAGCGTCGCCGGCCGGTTCTTGAGCTCCAGGGTGGGACAGTAGACGACGACCCGCGCGGGAATTTCCACGGTCAGTCTCCTCCTTCCAGGAGCTCGAGCATCCGCTCCCACGAAACCGTCTCGACCCCGAGAGATTTTGCCTTCTCGAGCTTCGAGCCGGCGGCTTCTCCGGCCACGACGTAGTCGGTCTTCTTCGACACCGAGCCCGCGATCCGGGCTCCGGCGGCCTCGAGGCGCCGGGCGGCTTCGTCGCGCGTCACGCCGGGAAGCGAGCCGGTGATGACGACGGTCTTGCCGGCGAGCGGGCCGCCCGCCGCGGGCCGCGGCTCCTTCGACAGGAAATTGACGCCGTGGCCGCGGAGCCTCTCGACGAGCTCGCGGTGGCGCGGGTGGGAAAACCAGGCGACGACCGCGGCCGCCGTGTTGGGACCGACCTCCTCGACGCCCTGGAGATCGTCCTCGGTCGCCTGCACGAGGGCGTCGAGCGACCCGAACCGCCGCGCGAGCGTGCCGGCGGCCTTCTCCCCGACGTGCCGGATGCCGAGCGCGAAGAGGAGCCGCGACAGGTCGCTCTCGCGACTCTGTTCGATTTCCGCGATCAGGTTGGAGGCCGACTTTTCCCCCCAGCGGTCGAGCTTCGCGAGGCTGTCCGCGGTCAGCGCATAGATCGAGGCCACGTCGGTCAGCAGGCCCTCGCGCACGAGCTGGTCGACGAGCTTTTCGCCCAATCCCTCGATCCTCATGGCCCGCCGCGAGCAGAAATGCCGCAGCGCTTCGCGGACGACCGCCGGACAGGCCGGGTTGACGCAGCGCGTCGCGACCTCCCCCTCCTCCCGCGCCACGGGATCGCCGCAGACCGGGCAGGTCTCCGGCATCGCGAAGGGGACGCTCTCGGCGGGGCGCTTCTCGGTCACGACCCGGACGACCTTTGGGATCACGTCGCCGCCCTTCTCGACCACGACGGTGTCGCCGACCCGGACGTCCTTGCGGGCCAGGTCCTCGTAGTTGTGCAGGGTCGCGCGCTTCACGGTGGTGCCCGCGAGAACGATCGGGTCGAAGTGGGCCACGGGGGTCAGAACGCCGGTGCGGCCGACGTGCACCGAGATTTCGCGGACGACGGTCGTCGCGTCCTCCGGCGGGTACTTGTACGCAAGGGCCCAGCGGGGCGACTTCGCGGTCGCGCCCAGCTCCTCCTGGAGGCGGCGGTCGTCCACCTTGATCACGACGCCGTCCGTCTCGAAGTCGAGGTCCTCGCGCGCGGTCCCCCACTCTTCGACGAAACTGCGGACCTCCGCGAACGTCGGCAGCCGTTTCCAGTGCGGGTGGGCGGGCAGTCCCAGCGCTTTCAGCCGCTCGAGCGCCGCGCTCTGGGTCGGCGGCAGCCTCCCGGCGACCGCGATCGCGTAGAGACAGGCGGCCAGGCCGCGCCGCGCCGTGACCCGGGAGTCGAGAAGGCGCAGCGTGCCGGCCGCGGCGTTGCGCGGGTTCGCGAACAGGGGCTCTCCCGCGGCCTCCCGTTCGGCGTTCAGCTTCCCGAAGGCCGACCGCGGATAGAAGACCTCGCCCCGCACCTCCAGCGTCTCGGGCTGACCGAGCCGGAGCGGGATCGTCCGGATCGTGCGCACGTTGTCGGTGACGTCCTCGCCCCGGAACCCGTCCCCCCGGGTCGTGCCCCGCACGAGCACGCCGTCCTCGTAGCGCAAGGAGATCGACAGGCCGTCGATCTTGAGCTCGGCGACGTATCCGTCCGGCTCGGACCCGAGCGCGCGCACGAGTCGCGCCCGCCACGCTTCGGCCTCGTCCCAGGAGTAGGCATTCTCGAGCGACAGCATCGGCAGCGAGTGCTCCACCGTCGCGAACCCCTCGGCCGGCTCGCCCCCGACGCGCCGGGTCGGAGAGTCCGGCGTCGCGAGATCCGGGTGCAGCCGTTCCAGCTCCGCAAGCTCCGACATCAGTCGATCGAACTCCGCGTCGGTCAGCTCCGGCCGGTCCTCGACGTAGTACAGACGCTCGTGCCGGCGGATCTCGGAGCGCAACTCCTCGACGCGGCGGCGCGCGTCCGTCGCGCCGGAACCCGCTGCAAGAGCGGCTTTTGTCATCGATTGCCCATGCTACAGTCTGCCGGATGCCGCGGGCAAAGGGCAGAAGTTCACTTCTCGCTCTCGCCCGAAACGCGCTGCCGGCGTTCGCCGGAATTCTGCTGACGTCTTCCCTCGGCGGCGCGCCGCTGACGAAACCGATCGCGTCGTACCAGATTTCCTGCCGCCTCGACGCCGAGAAAAAAATCGTCGAAGGCACGGAGCTCCTGACGTGGACGAACACCACGCGCAACCCCGCGGCGACCCTGCAGTTCCACCTCTACCTGAACGCGTTCCGCAACACGCTCTCGACTTTCTGGCGCGAGTCCGGCGGCATCCACCGACGGGACCGGCTGCCGGAGTCCTGGGGATCGATCGAGGTCACGCGGATGACGCTCGCCGACGGGAGCGATCTCCTTCCAGCGCTCGCCTGGATTTCGCCGGACGACGGAAACCCGCACGATCGGACGGTGGCCGAGGTCCAGCTTTCCCGGCCCGTCGCTCCGGGGGAGACGATCTCGGTGTCGATCGACTTCCGGTCGCGCCTGCCCCGCGTAGCCGCCCGGACCGGCTGGAAGGGCGACTTCTTCCTCGTTGCCCAGTGGTTTCCGAAGATCGGCGTCCTCGAGGAGCGCGGCTGGAACTGCCACCAGTTCCACAGCGTGTCCGAGTTCTTCGCCGACTTCGGTGACTACGACGTCTCGATCGACGTCCCGGCCCGCTACCGGGGGAAGGTCGGCGCGACCGGCGTCCGCGTCGAGGAGCGGAACCTCCCGGGAGAGCGCGTTCTCTACCGTTTCCGCCAGGAGAGCGTTCACGACTTCGCCTGGACCGCGGACCCGGACTACCTGGTGGTCGACGACGTCTTCCGCGAACCCGGGATCGCGGACGTCCAGATCCACCTCCTTCTGCAGCCGGAGCACCGCGCGCAGGAGGCGCGTTATCTCGCGTCGGCGAAGGCCGCCCTTTCCGGGTACGGCCGTGTCCTCGGCCCGTATCCTTATCCGACGCTGACGATCGTGGACCCGCCGTGGGGAGGGCGCGGCGCGGGCGGAATGGAGTACCCCACGTTCATCACGGGGGGGACGCACCGGATGTCGCCGGCGAAGGAGAACAGTCCCGAGGACGTCACGATCCACGAGTTCGGGCACCAATACTTCTACGGCCTGCTTGCGTCCAACGAGTTCGAGGAGCCCTGGCTGGACGAAGGCTTCAACGAATACATGGAGGACCGCGTCGTCGGCGCGGTCTACGGGTCGGACAACCCGATCCTGACGGTCTTCGGATGGCGCTTCCCGATCGGGATCCCGATCCGCCGCCCGCTCGACGTGAACCGGCGCTATTTCAAGGTCGCCGGCGAGGACGTGCTGGCGGCACCCTCGTGGAAGTTCCGGAGCGCCGCGAGCTATGGCGGGCAGGTCTATTCGAAGACGGCTCTCGCGCTCGCGACGCTCGAGCGGCTGATCGGCACGCCGTCAATGAACCGCGCCCTGCGCCTCTACGCGGACCGCTGGCGGTTTCGGCATCCGACGACCGCCGACTTCATCGCCGCCGTGAACGAAGTCACCGGCCAGAACTGGCGCTGGTTCTTCGACCGGACGTTCTTCGCGTCGGGCGCGGTCGATTACGCCGTCGAGAGCGCCACCTCGGAGAGGGCGACGCCTCCGAAGGGTCTCTTCGAGCAGGAGGGCCGCCTGGTCGAGAAGAACCCGCCCGATCTGGCCAACCCGAAGGGGTGGGACTCGGTCGTCACGGTCGTCCGGAAGGGAGAGGTCGCGCTGCCCGTCGAGATCGCGCTCAAGTTCGACGGGGGCCACACCTACCGGTCGCGCTGGGACGGCGAAGCACGATGGAGGCGTTTCCGGGTGGAGCGCGGACCGAAGCTGATCGAGGCGACCGTGGACCCCGCCGAAAAGATCCTTCTCGACGTCGACCGCACGAACAACGGCCGCCTCGTCACACCGGACCCGCGCGCCGCCTCCCGTTGGACCTCGCGGGCGGTTTTCTGGATGCAGAACCTGGTGGACTTCCTGACGGTGGCGTGGTGAGCCGGCGCGTCTCCGCCGCCGGTTGCTTCCTGCGGGGGATTGCGCTCTCGCTTTCGAAGCCCTACCTCGCGGTCTCCGTCTGGCTCATCCAGCTCCTGCTCGCGTGCGTGCTGATCCTCCCCGTCTCCAATGCGCTCCACGCGCTGCTCGATCACTCGTCTACGGGCTCCCGGATGGTGGCGGATCCCGACTTCGGCTGGTGGGAGACGGTGCAGCGGGTCCACCCCGACCTGCTGGGGGTGCTTCCCACCGCCGTGCAGGACGCGACCGGCGTCGAGGGGGTCAAGCCCGGCTCTCTCGCGGGGCTCCAGGGAATCGGCGCGACCGCCATCTCCCTGGCGTTTCTCGGAATCGTCCTCCACGCGTTCGCGCTCGGGGGCATCTTCGGCGCGCTCCGCGAGCCCCACAGCTCGCTCGTCGTCTTCGGCCGGGAGGGAATGCGCCGATTCCCGGCGTTCCTGGCTTTCACGCTCGCGGCGCTCGCGGCGGCTCTCGCCGCGTACCACTGGATCTACCTGGTCACGGGAGACGCGTGGCGCGACCGGATCGAGGACCTGGACACGGAAGGCCAGGCGATGGCGCTGACGGCGGCGCGCGTCGGAGTGCTCCTCCTCGCGCTGGCCGCCATCAAGCTGATCGCCGACTCGGTGCGCGCGATCTGGGTGGCGCGCCCGGACCTTCCGGCGGTCTCGCGCCTCTTCGCCGGAGTCGCCGCCGCGTTCTCCCGGCCCGCCCGGCTCCTCGGCGTTCTCGTCCTCTACGTCTTCTCCGGCGCGGTCCTCTACTTCCTCTGGATCTTCCTGGACCCGTCGGCCGGAGGCGAGGCCCGGTTCGCGCTCGTACCCTTGATCCTCGCCCAGCAGGTATTCGTCTTCCTCCGGTCGCTGCTCAAGGTCGGGTACTACGCCGGCGTTTCCGAGGCGCTGACCCGCGTCCCCTCGCCCGAGTATTCGTACGTGCCCGCGGCCGGCGTCGCGCCGCCCCAGTCAGTCAGTCGCGCTCCCGACGAAGCTGCGGTCGACGGGCCGTCCGGAACGATCTAACCGGACCCGGTAGACGAAGGGCTGGCGCCGAAAGCGCATTCCTCGGCCGGTCTCGCGCTCCCACGGCCCCGAGAACCACGGCAGGAACCGCAGGTCCTGGTAGGAGACGCTCGTGTCTCCGTCCGCCCGCGTTCGAACCGTCGCCAGCGGATACCGGGCGAAGTCGAGGTAGGTCCGGACGTCCGGCAACTTCTCCACCTCGGCCAGCGTGGCGGACGGAGGGGGCTTGCCGTAGCGGCGGATCTGCGCGCGCTCCGGCGGCGGATAGAAGTCCGACAGGCTCGAGAAGATTTCTCCCACGCGCTCGGGCGGCTTCGGATCCGGAACTCCGCGGGCGAACGGCCCGACGTCGAAGAACGCAACGTGGAGCTCGTTGCTTCGGTCGGAGATTCCGAGCCACCGGAACGGGGAGAGGAACTGGGGAAGCACCGCGGCTTTCGTGCCGGGGGGGACGGCGTCGATGCGTTTCCACGCCCGGAGCGCGACGGAGTGCATGGCCGCGCAGAAGAGCACGTAGGCGGCGAGAACGCCGCCTCCAATCGTCGAGATGAGCCGGCCCTTCGGGCGGAAGATCGTCGCGGCGAGCAGCGTGATCGAGACGATGCCGGTGAAGAACGGGTCCAGGATGAAGACCCAGTCGAGAGCGTAACGCCGCCGCGAAAAAGGAATCCAGAACATGATCCCGAACGAGGTGATCCAGTCGAAGACGATGTGGCTCAGTATCCCGAGGGCCGCGAAGAGGAAGAGCACCCGGATCCGCACGTGGTGGGCGTACCGGTAGAGGAACCGGGCG
>JBKPMI010000048.1:0-8822 GCA_046732075.1 Acidobacteriota bacterium
GCTGCCGCCGCGTAGACGGCGAGCGGAGCGAAGAAGTAGAGAAGCGCGGTCGAGACCGGGATGGGCGCCGGCGGCGGCGGCGTGGCGGTTCGGATTTCCAGCATCCCGGCGACTCCGCCGTCCTTCTCGAGGGGAGCGGCCAGGTCGAGGGCCCCCCCGTCGGCGGCCGCGACCTCGATCTCCTCCTTGCGAGCGGCTCCCTCCTGGCGGTTCGTCTCGACCGAGGCGCGCAGCCGCTGTCCGCGGTCGTAAGCGTCCTTCTCCTCACGCGACAGGCGCCGGGGGGCGGCGCGGTCCCCGGAGTCCTTCGGGTCCGTCGACGCCTCCAGCGAGATGCCGTCGAAGACGATCACGCGGATCGCGGCGAGGGAGGGGTGCGATTTCGACCAGGCGGCCACGGCGGTGCGGACCGGATCGCCCGAGATGCCGGCCCCCACGACGACGTCGGTCAGCGCATTCAGCGTCACGATCGCCTGTCGCTCGGCGCGAACCCGCGCGTCGGCCGCCCGCGCTCCGGCCAGGAGGAGGACGTCGAGCCCGATGCCGAGCGCGAGCGCGAGCGCGAGCCCGATCCCGAACCGGAGACGGTGGGAAGGAGCCGACTTCACTTCTTGCGAAGCTCCGCGATCCGCTGCTCGACCTCTTTCTGCGCAGCGTCCATTGCGGCCTTCGGAGTCGCAGCCCCCTTGGTGATGGTGTTCATCGCGGTGGTCGCGGGCGACCACACCATCGTCATTTCCGGTACGTTCGGCATCGGGATTGCGACCTCGACCTGCTTGCGGAAAGCCGCGAGCACGGGGTCACCGGACACCTTCGGATCCGAGTAGACCGTCTTGTTCGCCGGGGTCTGCCGCCCCTCGAGCGCCAGGACCTTGCCGGCGGCCACGTCGGTCAGGTACTTCGCGAATTCGTACGCCGCGTCCTTGTTCTTGGACGGCGCCGCGACGTAGACGCCCTCGACCGTGATCCACGGGCGCATGGGCTTCCCGCCGGCCTCGACGATCGTCGGGAGGGGAGCGAGGGCGTAGTCCACGCCCTTCGCGATCTCCCCCAGGAACCAGGGTCCGGAGAACACGATCGCCGCCTTGCCTCCGTTGAAGAGAGATGTGATCAGCGCGGTCGAGGGCTCCGCCGGCATGATCTGGTCCTTCTTGAACCACTTCAGCATGTACTCGAGAGACTGGACGTTCTGCGGGTTGTTCAAGACCGGTTTGACGCCCGGATCGAAGACGCGTCCGCCGAACCCGTTCAGAAGGGCAGCGTGGTAGTAGAAGTCGGCGAAGGAGTAGGCGAGCCCGAACTTCCCGGCCGCCTTGTTGGTGAGCTTCTTCGCGGTCGCGACGAGCTCGGTCGACGTTTTCGGAGGAGTCGTGACCAGCTTCTTGTTGTAGATCATGGTGATGACCTTGAAGTTGAGCGGCAGTCCGTAGGTCGTGCCGCGGTAGGTCATCGCCTCCAGGGTCGTCGGGATGTAGCGGGCGCGCGTCTCCTTGTCCAGGAAGAAGTCGATCGGCTCGACCGTGTTGCCCGCCTCGATCCAGCCGCCCAGGCGGTCCTGCGCGTAGATGAAGATGTCCGGCCCCTTGCCGCGCGGGACCGCCGCGGAGATCTTGTCGGCGAAGGCGTCGTATGGCACCGCGAGCGTCGTCACCTTGTTGCCTTTCGCGGCCGGGCTCGCGTTGAAAGCGGCAGCCACCTTCTCCAGGGCCGCTTTCTCTTCGGCCCGGTAGGCGTGCCAGACCACGATCTCCGCGGCGGACAGCGGTCCCCCGCAGAGGAGGAGAAGCGCGACGATCCGGAGGGTGCGGGCGGTTCTCATGGGTCCTCCCTGTGAACGGTCCGGTTAAGCCGCCAGGCGGCGTTCGGTGACGGCGTCGAAGAGGTGGAGGTGTTCGAGTTCCAGGACGACGTCGGCTTTGTCTCCCATCTCGGGCATGTCGTGGGGATCGACCGGGTACACGAGAATGTCGTTGCCCACCCGGAGGTGAACGATCGCCTGGTCTCCGAGCGGCTCGACCACCTCGACGATGCCCGAGAGCCGCGCGGTCTCGCCGCGAGGGGTGGCAGACGGGTGGAGAACGTGCTCGGGCCGGACGCCGACCATGACCTTCAGCCCGTCCTTTCCGGTGGTGGGGCCCTGCAGGTTCGAGGGGACCGGGAGCGAGAACCCCGGACCGGCGAGCGTCTTTCCGCCGTCCCCCACCGTCGCCGCGAGGAAATTCATCGGGGGGGTGCCGATGAAGTTCGCCACGAAGAGATTCTCGGGGTGCCCGTAGATTTCGAGGGGGGTTCCGACCTGCTGGATCTTTCCGTCCTTCATCACGGCGATCCTCTGACCCATCGTCATGGCCTCGATCTGGTCGTGGGTGACGTAGACGGTGGTGGTCTTCAGACGCTGCTGCAGCTTCTTGATCTCGGCCCGCATCAGGACCCGCAGCTTCGCGTCCAGGTTCGAGAGGGGCTCGTCGAACAGAAAGACGGCGGGCTTGCGGACGATCGCCCGACCCAGGGCCACGCGCTGCCGCTGCCCGCCCGAGAGCTGCTTCGGCTTGCGGTCGAGGAGGTTCGAGATTTCCAGGATCTGAGCGGCCTCGGCGACGAGCTTCTCGACCTCTTCGGGCGGGGTCTTCCGGACCTTCAGGCCGAATTCGAGGTTTTCGCGGATCGTCATGTGGGGATAGAGGGCGTAGTTCTGGAAAACCATCGCGATGTCGCGGTTCTTGGGCGGCAGGTCGTTGACGACGCGGTCGCCGATGCGGATCTCGCCGGCGCTGATCTCCTCGAGTCCCGCGATCATCCGGAGGGCCGTGGACTTACCGCAGCCGGACGGTCCGACGAGAACCATGAACTCGTGGTCCCCGATGTCCAGATTCAGGTCCTCGATCACGGAAACGTTCCCGAATCGCTTGGCCACGTGATCGAGGGTCACTTCCGCCACAGGCTTCTCCCTTCCGCCTTTCGGCGGCGACGACAGGCTATCCGGGCCGAACGGACGTCACTGATCCAAACGCATTACCGCGGCGCGGGTTTCGGATCTCCGGGGCGGCGGAGCGCGACGATCCGGGCCGCGGTGGCCGGCACCTCGACTCCCACCGACCCGGCAGACACGTTGACCGCTCCGCCCGCCCACAAATCCTCCGGCACGGCATTCGACCACTCCTCCGGCGGAGAAAACCGCGCGGTCGCCGGGGCGCTGCCGCGATTGACAGCGACCACGACCGAGTCCCGCGAGGCTGGATCCCTCTGGAGGAAGACGTAGAGATCCCCCTCGGTCGAAAGCGCGGTGTGCGCCCCCCGGGAAAGCGCCGGATGCGAGCGTCGAATCGCGATCAACCTCTTGTAGTCGTTTCGCAGGGTCTCGTCGCGGGGCTGGCCCGCGCCCGGCAGAATCTGGCGCGATCCCCAGGGCATGTCACTGCGGTTGTCGGGCCAGTCCCCGCCCCGCCGGGCCACCTCTTCGCCGTAATAAATCATGGGAATCCCGGCCGACGAGAACTGGAGAACTGCTGCGAGGCGGAACCGGGTGACGTCGCCGTTCAAGAGCGAGAGCGCGCCCGGGACGTCGTGCGACGACAGGAAGTGCGAGACCCGGTAGCCCGGACGGATCTTCTGGCGGGAGGACAGATAACGATCGAAGGCCACGGTGCGGCCGCGGCCGAGCAGGAATCCGACGACGCTGCCCTGAAAACCGAAGTCGAAGCCGGCGTCGATCTCGTCCCCCTCGAACCACGGGTCGAGGACCTGGGAGTCGCCGCCCCAGACTTCGCCCAGAAGGAAGAATCCCCTCCCGAGCATCTCCCGGCTCCGCCGGCGGTGCTCCTTCCAGAAAGCGTGGTCCACGTGCTTGACGGTGTCGAGGCGGAAGCCGTCGATTCCGGTCCGCTTCGCCCAGCCGAGCTGCGCCGCCAGGAGGAAGTCGTCGACGTCGGCCCGCTCGGTCTTGAAGTCCGGCAGGCCCGACACGCACGAGGTGAGGTCGTCGGTGCCGCACGTTCCCGATTCCTCGGAGCGCAGCCAGTCCTTCGTCCGCGGGTCCGTCAGGTAGTGGCTGTTATAGCCGGCGTGGTTGTAGACCACGTCGAGGAGCACCCGGATTCCCCGGGCGTGGCAGGCGTCCACGAATGCCTTGAAGTCCGCCTCGGTGCCGAAGCGTTCGTCGAGCCGCGTGAAGTCGTCGGCCCAGTATCCGTGGTACCCCCAGTCCGGGAACCCCGCGCCGGTCACGAAGCCGTCGATGTTCTTGACCAGGGGGTTGATCCAGATCGCGGTGACGCCGAGGTCGGCGATCTCGTCCAGGTGCTCGGTCAGGCCCTTCAGGTCTCCGCCGTGGAACGTGCCTTTCGCGGCGCGGTCCACTTTCGCGTCGTTGCCCGGGTCGCCGTCGGCAAACCGGTCGACGAGCACGAAATAGAGGACGTCGTCGGACCAGTCCCGGGTAATCGGAGCCGACACGGCCGGCGCCGCCGGGGCGGCCGGAGCCGGGGCCGGGGCGACCCGGGATGTGCAGGCGACCAGCAGGAGGAGGAGTGCGGCGCCGCCGAGCAAGGGGAGTGGCCGGTGGGCGTCGAACCAACCGGGCCGAGAAGCGGGTCCGTCTGGATTTTGGGGAGCCAAAGGTGAACCCGACTCTATTGCGGTTTTCCGGAGGCGGTCAACAAAACGGGTGCTGTTAGTCTTGCGCCCCGGAATGGCGTGCGAAGCCGGCGGTCGGGGAAAGAGGTCACTCGTTCCCGCGCTCGTCCTCTTCGGCGCCGTTGCCGCGTCCGCGCCGGCCGCGCAAGTCCTCGTGATCGTCCCTCCCGGCGCGGATCTGGTCGCGATCGACCGCGCCCGCTCCAAGGTTCCGGCTCCGCACACGGCGCTCCTCGTCGCCGAGTCCGAGCGCGTCCGGGTGAAAGGCGGCCTGGAGATGCTCGTCGATTCGCCGTTCGGGAACGCCCCGGCCGCCGAGCTCGTCGTGCTTCTGCCCGGGGATGCGGGGCGGGCCGAAGAAGCGTTCCTCGCGGAGAGGAGGAGGACGGCCCGGGCGATCCTGCTGCCGCCCGGATCCTCCGCCGGCGACCGGCTGAAGGGGACGAGCGGCGGCGCGCTTCTCTTCGTCGGAGGACCGGACTCGATCGCCGCGGTGCTCGAGGGGATCACGGGGTCGCCCTCGGCCGAGCCTGCGCCTCCGCGGGCGGTCCCCGTCGCGGCCCCGACCCCGAGGCCGTCTCCGGCGTCTCCGGCGCCTCCCGCTTCGACACCGACACGTACCCCATCCGGGCGCGTTTTCGACCGCTACTTCTCGTCCTCGCAGACGACCCCCACCCCGACGCCGACTCCCCGGTGAGCCGGGCGGCTCGCTGGGACGCGATCATCCTGGGCGGCGGGCCGGCGGGCCTCTCCGCGGCGCTCATTCTCGGTCGGTGCCGCCGGCGGGTGATCCTCTGCGACACCGGCCGGCGACGGAACGCGGCGTCGCGCGCCCTTCACGGATTCCTGACGCGGGACGGAATCGATCCGGCCGAGCTCGTGCGGATCGGGCGCCGGCAGCTCGCCCGCTATGGGACGGTGCTCGTCCGCGAGGAAGCGATCGATGCGCGGCGCATCCGCAATGGCTTCGAAGTCGATCTCGCGAGCGGCCGGCGGTTGACGGGGCGCTCGCTGCTGATCGCGACCGGCGTCGTGGACCGCCTCCCTCCGATCGACGGCCTTCGCGGCCTCTACGGCCGGGCCGTCTTCCACTGCCCCTACTGCGACGGTTGGGAAGTCGCGAACCGCCCGCTCGCCGTGTATGGCCGGGGACGTTCGGGGATGGGGCTCTCCATCGCGCTCCTCACGTGGAGCCGGCAGGTGGCTCTGGTCTGCGACGGCCGGGCGCGCCTCGCCGCGGCGGAGCGCGAAAAGCTGGAACGCCGCGGAATCCGCATCTTCGAGAGCCGGGTGGTCCGGCTCGAGCCCCGCCGCGCCGGTCTGGATCTCGTCTTCGCGGACGGCGCGCGCCTCTCGCGTCGCGCGCTCTTCTTTTCGACGGGACAGGACCCGTGCTCGAACCTTCCGCGGAAGCTGGGATGCCGCTTCACGCGGAAGGGAGCGGTTCGTACGGACCGGCTGGAGCGGACCGGCGTACCCGGCCTCTTCGTCGCCGGCGACGCGTCGCGCGACGTCCAGCTCGCGATCGTCGCGGCGGCCGAGGGCGCGAAGGCGGCGTTCGCGATCAACCGGGACCTCCAGGAGGAGGACGGCCTCGCGGTCGCGTCCGGAGGAGCGCGGCCCGGTCGCCGGAAAGGGCGCGGACGCCGTTAGAATCCGATCACTCGGAGGAGGAAGTCATGCGGTTCCGGCGATCCCTCGGTCTCTCTCTGGCCCTGGCCTGTCTCGGAGCACCACGAGTGCACGCTCAGGCGTTCAACCTGCGTGATCTCCTGACGCAGTTCCTGCGGGAAGGGATCACGCTCGCCCCGCCGCAAGCTCCGTTTCCCAGCCACGAAGCGCACTTCATCGCGGCCGACTCTCCGCAGTTCCAGGCCGTCCAGCAGTTCAGCAGCGCTCTCGCGAACGAGCTCTCCGCGTTTCCCGTCGCCTCCTCCGCCGGCGGCTTCACGTACCGGTTCGATCCGGCCCTCGGGGTCTTCACCCGGTCGGCCGACAGCTTCGGGCCGGTGTACGCGGAACGGGCGGAAACGATCGGCAAGGGCAAGTTCAACCTCGGCATCAACTTCAGCCACTTCTCCTTCGACCACATCAATGACCTGACGCTGCGCGACGGCGATCTCCGCCTCGTTTTCACCCACCAGGACGTCAATCACGACGAGAGCGACCTCCAGCCGTTCTTCGAAGGGGACGTCATCACCGCGCGCCTCTTCCTGAAGATCGAGACGGACGTCACGGCCTTCGTCGTCACGTATGGCGTGACGGACCGCTTCGACCTGGGAGTCGCGGTTCCCCTCGTTCACGTGAACCTCGAGGCCCAGACGGACGCCACGATTCAGCGCATCGCCACCGGCACTACAGCCCCCGACATCCACCGGTTCCTGAACGGCACCTCCGCGGAGACGTTCCGCCAGAGCGGGAGCGCGAGCGGCGTCGGGGACGTAGTCCTGCGCGGGAAGTTTCAGATCCTCCGGGGAGACCGGGGAGGCCTCGCCATTGCCGAAGATCTCCGGCTCCCGACCGGCGAGGAGCGGGACCTGCTCGGCACCGGCGCCACGCAGGCCAAGACGTTCGTCATCGGATCGCTCCACCTGGGATCGTTCTCACCGCACGTCAACGCGGGATACACCTGGTCGGCGAACACGAACGACGACACCGACATCCCCGACGAGGTTGCCTATACCCTCGGCTTCGACTGGGCCGTCAGCCCGCGGATGACGTTCGCGGTGGACGTCCTCGGGCGGGACCGCCTCAACTCCCGGGTCGTGCGCGTCGTCGACACGACGTTCCAGGCCAACACGAGCGCGTCGGGCCCGCCGAACATCGTGACCGCGACTTTTCCGCGCCTCGTCGCCGAGCAAGGGGATTCGAACTCGTTACAGGGCTCCGTCGGGTTCAAGATCAACCCGTTTGGAAATTTCCTCCTGACCGTCAACGGCCTCTTCCGGTTGAACAAGAAGGGACTCCAGGACGATTTCTCGCCACTCGTTGCGGTGGACTACAGCTTCTAGAAGAACGGGGCCGGTAGGCGGTAGGCCTCGTTCCCCTACCCCCTGCCCCCTGCCGCGTAACGGCTCAGCGTAGCTCCGTTATCACCCACGCCTCGCCGCGCTTCTCCAGCCGGAGGGTCCGGTCC
The DNA here is from genome assembly GCA_046732075.1 of Acidobacteriota bacterium. Classification (GTDB taxonomy): domain Bacteria; phylum Acidobacteriota; class Thermoanaerobaculia; order UBA5066; family Gp7-AA6; genus Gp7-AA6. The sequence goes on from JBKPMI010000048.1 coordinate 7,769, forward strand.
CGAGCGTCACGCTGCTCGCCGCCCACTCGGGGAATGGCGAGGCGGCGCTCATACCCCGTCACCGTCGCATGGGATCCTTCGACGCTCACCTTGCGGATCTCGAGCTCGAGCGTTTGCGACTTCAGGCTCGCGAAGGCGTCCTCGACCATGCGCCGGCGCTCTCCCGCGAGCGAGGGATAGACGCGGGCGTACAGAGCGACGTCGAGCGCGTTCTGGGCCTGGACGTAGGACGCCACCGCCTCCCGGACGCGTTCCTCTTCGGAACGAAGCCGCGGCGGCGGCTCGACCGGTCGCGCGACGGCCGGCTTCGCCTCCTCGGCAACCGCGGTCGGGATGACGCTCGTCGGTCGCGGCGGCGGGGGAGAGGTTGGCTCGCGGACGGGTTCCCGGACCGTCTCCCGGACGGGCTCGCGAACCGGCGGAACCGCGGCAACACGCTCGGCCGGACGCGCCGGCGCCGTGCGGGACCAGCTCTCGGCCTGCCGGAAAAGCGCGGCGGCGTTGTCGAAGGAAGCGGCGGCCGCGTCGTAGCGTTTCTCCGCCGAGAGCTTCTGCGCGTCCTTTTCCTTTCTACGCGCGGACTCGTAGAGCGCGCCGGCCTTCTCCGGAGCACGGGCGCGCTCGGCCGCCCCGCGGGCCGCCCGGGATCGGGACCGGGCCTCCTCCACCGCAAGTCGGACCTCTTCTCCGTCGTCCGGCGCGACGGCCGCGGTCGGAGGCGCTTCGGTCGGCTTTTCCTGCGCAGCCTCCGTCGGAGCCGCCTCGACCGGATTGCCGGGCGGGGCTGTCGGCAGAACGGCCGCGACGGCGGGCGGAGTCGGAATCACGGCCTCCGGCCGGCGCTCGACGACCGGGCCCGCCTTGCCGCTCGTGAGCGCCAGGATCCCGGCGATGACGGCGACGGCGCCCGCCAAGACGACCGCGGCGACCGGAACGCGCCTCCGGGGGCCCGTCTCGCCGAGCGGCGACGCCACCGTCTCCTCCCACTCGGCCGTGACGAGCGGGGTCCGGCGGTCGGTGCGCGACAGGTCTGTCGGGGTTCCCTGCGCCAGGA
>JBKPMI010000049.1:0-5393 GCA_046732075.1 Acidobacteriota bacterium
CGTCGAGTCGGACGCCGCGACGCTCGGAAAGGAGCCGGGCGGCGACTCCGCTGCGAAGAAGCTCACGTTCCCGGCGGTGTGGGGGGTCGAGAGATCCCGCGAGATCCTTCAGGCGAAGGTGGACGAGGCCGCATCGGCGGCGCGCGGTCTGCCGGGCGGCGGCGGCCGGCTGCCGGAGCTCGCGCTCTTCGTTCGCGATCGGCTGTCCTGAGTCCCGATGCGCGCCTTCGTCCAGACCGCGATCGGGCGCTTCGAAGAGCGCGACCTGCCGCCGCCGAGGGCCGGCGCGGGCGAGGTCGTGCTGCGCGTGCGCGCCGCGCTGACGTGCGGGACCGACCTGAAGATCCTAGAGCGCGGCCACCCGCGGATCGCGCTTCCGATCACGATGGGACACGAGGCGGCCGGCGAGATCGTCGAAGTCGGACCGGGCGTCGAGCGATTCGCGATCGGCGACCGCGTCGTGCCGGGCATCTCGGGTCCGTGCGGCGTCTGCGCCGAGTGCCGCCGCGGCCTCGAGAACCTCTGCCCGGCGGGTCACGCGGACCGCTCGTGGGGCGCCTTCGCCGAGCTGCTGCGGGTTCCGGCGAACGTCGTCGCCCGGAACCTGCATCCCGTTCCGGATGGGCTTCCCGACGAGATCGCCGCGTTCCTCGATCCCCTCGCGTCGGTTCTGCACGGCTGGAGGCGCCTCTTGGGCGGCGGGCGGGGAACGCTCCTCGTCTACGGCGCGGGAGCGCTCGGGCTTCTGTGGGCGGCGACGGCCAGGGCCCGCGGCGTCCACGCGATCGTGGTCGCGCGCGGCGGCGACCACCGGCTGTCCCTCGCCCGCCGCTACGGGGCGGACGCCGTGGACCTCGAGCGGGAGGTTCCCGGTTCGCTCGCGGGACGCGCCGAGACCGCAGTCGATTGCACCGGCTCGGCCGAGGTCTGGGCCATGCTCCCCGACCTCGTCACACCCGGAGGAACGGTCCTGCTCTTCGGCGGCTGCGCCCCGGGGTCCAGGGTCTCCTGGGATGCGGCGCGCCTCCACTACTCCGAAATCTCTCTCATCGGCTCGTTCCACTACTCCGCCGAAGACGCGCGCGAAGCCCTGCGGATGCTGGCGTCCGGAGAGATCGACCCGCGCCCCCTCGTCACCGAGGTCGGAAGCCTCGCGGAGCTGCCGCGATTCCTCTCGGCGGCGCGGCGCCGCGAGGGGATCCGCTACGCGGTGTTTCCGTGAAGGTGTTCCCGTGAAGGCGGTCCGCGTCGAGGGCGGAGGGTCCGTCTCGGTGGTCGAAGTCGCCGAGCCCCGCATCGGCCGGGGCGATGCGCTCTTGAAGACCCGGGCCGTCGGCATCTGCGGCTCGGACCTTCTCGGCTGGTACGTCGGAAGGAAGGCCGGCTCGATCCTGGGGCACGAAATCGCCGGCGAGATCGTCGCGGTCGGAGAAGACGTCCGGGACTTCGCTCCGGGAGACCGGATCGTGCCGCATCACCACGCGCCGTGCGGCGAGTGCGCGGAATGCCGGAACGGACGGCCGGTGCACTGCCGGGAGTGGCGGTCGTCGGCCCTCGATCCGGGCGGGATGGCGGAGCTCGTCCGGATTCCCGCGGGCAACCTGTCCCGGGACACCCGCAGGATTCCCTCCGCGCTCAGCGACGAGGAGGCCACATTCGTCGAGCCTCTCGCCACCGTGGTCAAGGCGTTCCGGCGCGGGCGCTACGCGCCGTCGCGATCGCTGCTCGCGGTCGGGCTCGGAACCACCGGACAGCTCGCCATCCGCCTCGCGAAATCGGCGGGCGCCGCCCGAATCGCGGGCGCGGACCTCGTCGCCTCCCGGCTGGAGACCGCGAGGAGAAGCGGGGCGACCGAGGTCATCGACGTCTCCCGCTCGGCGCTTTCCGGCGCCGGCCGGTTCGACTTCGTCTTCGTGGGACCCGGAAAGGCGGACGTGCTCGCGGGGGCGCTTCACGCGGTGGCTCCCGGCGGGACGCTCCTCGCGTTCACCATGGCTTCCCCCCAGGAAAGACTGACGATCTCTCCGCACGACCTCTACTTCGACGAGGTCGAGCTCGTGCCGTCTTACTCGGCCGGTCCCGGAGACATGGACGAAGCCCTCGATCTCCTGGGGTCGCGCCGGATCGCGGTCGCCGACCTCGTGACCCACCGGTTTCCGGTCGAGCGCGCTCCCGAGGCGTTCGCGCGCGCGGCGCAGCCGGAGGGCTCCCTCAAAGTCCTTCTCACGTTCGGCTAGCCGCGTGGCCCGGACACGGCTCGATCGGCTGCTCGTCCTCCGCGGCCTCGCGCCGACGCGCGAGAAGGCGCAGGCGCTGATTCTCGCGGGGAGCGTGTCGGTCGGCGGAAGACGCGCGGACAAGGCGGGCACGCCGGTGGACGAGGACGCGGAGGTGGCGGTCGCGGGGCCGCCGCACCCGTACGTTTCCCGCGGCGGCGTCAAGCTGGCCGCCGGCCTCGACGCGTTCGGGCTGGACCCGGCGGGGCGCGTCTGCCTGGACGTGGGTGCGTCGACCGGCGGCTTCACGGACTGCCTGCTCCAGCGGGGCGCGGTGCGGGTTTACGCGGTCGACGTCGGGCGGGGACAGCTGGACGCGAAGCTTCGCAACGACGCCCGGGTCGTCGTCCGCGAAAAGGTCAACGCGCGGTCGCTCTCGCGCGAGCACGTCCCCGAGACCGTCTGGCTCGCCGCGATCGACGTTTCCTTCATCTCGCTCAAGCTCGTGGTCCCGGCGGTCGTTCCGCTCGTCGAGAAAAACGGCTTCATCGTCGTCCTCGTGAAGCCGCAGTTCGAGGCGGGGCGCTCCGAGGTCGGCAAGGGGGGAATCGTGCGCTCTCCGGAGGTGCGGCAGCGCGTCGTGCGGGAGGTCGAGGATCTCGGTGCGGCGCTCGGTCTCGGTCTCGCGGGCTCGATCGCCTCCCCGATCCGGGGAGCGCACGGCAACGAGGAGTTTCTGCTCTCCTTTCGTGTAAATTCATCGCGATGAAGGGGTCGCGAAAGTCCGCGCGCCGAGCGAGACCGCGATTCCGTCGGGTCGGGCTGGCCTGCAAGTGCTCCTCGAAAGCGGCCCTCAGCCTGGCGCGCTCCCTCGACGCGGCGCTCCAGAAGAGGGGCCTCCCGGTCCTCTTCGACGCCGACACCGCCGCTGCGCTCGGACGCCCGGACGGGCTTCCCCGGGAACGGCTCGCCCGCGAAGCCGACCTCGTCATCGTCGTCGGCGGCGATGGAACGCTGCTGTCGGTCGCGCGCTTCGCTCCGACGTCGACGCCGGTCCTCGGCATCAACGCCGGGGTGCTCGGCTTCCTGGCGGGGTTGTCCCGCGCCGGAGCGCTTTCCCGCCTGGACGAGGTCCTCGCCGGGGAGTTCCGCGAGGAGCGACGCTTGCGGCTCTCGGTCGGCGTCACGGGCGCGTCGCGCCCGCTCCGCTTCCAGGCGCTGAATGACGCCGTCCTCAACAAGGAAGCGCTGGCGCGGATCTCGACGTTTCGGGTCGAGCTCGATTCCCGCCCGGTGGTCGAGTTCCGCGCGGATGGGGTCATCGTCTCGACGCCGACGGGCTCGACCGCCTACAACCTCTCGGCCGGGGGTCCGATCCTGCACCCCCAGCTCCCCGCGGTCGTCATCACGCCGATCTGTCCTCACACTCTCTCCCACCGTCCCCTGGTGGTGCCGGCCGAGACCGTCATCGGCCTGCGGCTCCTGGATCCGCCCAAGTCCTCGGGCGGCGTCTACCTGACGATCGACGGACAGGAGGGGCTGCCGATTCGACCGGAGTTCGCGGTCGAAATCCGGCCGGCCGCGTCCCCGGTGACGCTCCTCCGTCCCCCGGAGGCCGACCACTTCCGCAATCTGGCCGAGAAATTGAACTGGGGAACGTGAGTTGAGTCCCGCGGAGCCGCCGCCGCCCGCCGATCCGGAGTTCCCCCACAAGGCGCTCCACCTGTCGCCGCTGCGCATGTTCGGCGTCCTGCTCGTCTTCCTGATCCTGGCGGGTTACGCGGTCTGGAACTCCGAGCGGTTCCAGAACCTCTTCCAGGGCGTCTCGCAGTCGCGGATCTCGACGGCGCTCGGCCGGCCCGTCACGTTCCGCCAGGTCGAGTTCCGATTCCTGCCGCCGTCGGTGCGTCTCGCCGACGTGCGGATCGGCAACGACCCGAGGCTCGGCGACCAGCCGTTCCTCTCGGCGGACGAGGTCGCGATCGGCGGCGGGGTGTCGCTGACCGGCCAGGAGCTGCGCCTCGGCCGGATTCGCGCGCTCCATCCGCGGATCTCGCTCGTCCAGTTCCCGGACGGCTCGTGGAACCTGCCCCCCGGCATCAGCCGGCCGTCGCGCGGCGGCGGCCTCAAGGTCCGCGTGGGCGAGGTGGTCTTGCAGCAGGGACTGTTCGAGCTCGACGGAAGGAAGTCCGAGATCGACGTCGCGCTCGAAGACTTCGCCGGCAACCTCGCGTCGCTCGGTGAGGACCACTACAGCGGAGCCCTGACGGCGCGGCGGATGCGGCTGGCGCTCCCGTCGGCGGAACCGATCGTCTCCGACCTCGCGACCCGCTTTCACATGGAGCCGGGCCGCGGCATCGTCGTCGAGACCCTCGCCCTCGCCGGCTCCTTCGGGCGGCTGACCGGCGCGGGCACGATCGAGACCGGGGCCGGCGGCCGGACGGGCTTCGTGGCCTCCGGAGACGTCTCGATCGCGGAGGTCGAGCGGATCTTCCGATCGCACCTCGGGTTCGCCGGGGACGCCCACGTCGCCGCGCGACTGGACGTTCCGAGCGGAGGCGCGTTCCGGATCGCGGGGAAGGTGACGTCTCCGCGGATCGACGCGAAGGGATTCATTCTCGAGGAGGTGGCGGCGTCCGTCGACGCGGCCCCGGACGAGCTCGTGGCGCACATCGACCGCGGCCGGTACGCCGGAGGCGAGGCGCAGGGGATCGTTCGCATCGCGAGCCTCGCGCAGAAGCCGCGCGTCTTCACGATCGCGCTCGAGGGGAAGCAGCTTTCGATCGAGAGGTTCTTCGCCGATTTGAAGCTCGCCGGGACCGGGCTTTCCGGCGCGGCGGACCTGACGATTGCGCTGCGTTTTCCGGAGGAAGCGGGGATCGAGCACGCCAACGGTGGTGGGACGCTCGAGATCCGGCCGGGTCCGGCGGCGTCGCTCGTCCGGGGCCGGCACGGACTCCCGACCGGCGGCGGCGGACCGCTTTCGCTCGTCGATGGTCGGATCGGGTTCGAGGGCGTCACCCTGCGCTTTCCGCAGACCACGGTGGACCTCGCGGGCGGCCTCCGGATCGGTCACTGGCAGCCCGATTTCGACTTCGAGCTCTCCTCGAAGGACCTGACCGAGGTCGACCGGCTCTTCCAGAACATCGTCGCCGCGACCGGCGGCCGGCCCGATCC
>JBKPMI010000050.1:0-3468 GCA_046732075.1 Acidobacteriota bacterium
GTCTCCAGGAGGTCCGGACCGAGCTCCAGACCGGGTTCCGGGACGGTCTCCAGGGTCTCCGGACCGAGCTCCAGACCGGGTTCCAGGACGGTCTCCAGAAGGTCCGGACGGAGCTCCAGACCGGGTTCCGGGACGGTCTCCAGGAGGTCCGGACCGACCTCCAGACCGGGTTCCAGGACGGTCTCCAGAAGGTCCGGACGGAGCTCCAGGCCGGGTTCCGGGAGGGTTTCCACGAGGTACGAACCGAGCTTCGGAACGAGATCCAGGAAGTCCGGAGGCACGCGGACGTCGTCGCGGAGAGTCTTCGGGGCGAGATCCGGCTCGTGGCCGAAGGGGTAGTCGGACTGGACGAGAAATTCACGCTGGAGTTCCGGAACGTCCGCGAGGAAATGCGGGAGCAGATCGGCGAAGTGAAGACGCTTCTCCGCTTGTCCTACGCCGACCTCGAGCGGCGGATCAAGCCGTCCTAGCTACTCCGGAATTCCGATCTTCCGGACCAGATCCTGGAACCGGGGATTCGAGCGCAGCCCGTCCCAGTTCGCATCCGCACGCGCATAGACCAGCAGCCCCGCCCTCCCCTCCCAGGCTTTCTCCAGCCAGCGCAGCGCTCCCGCGTCGTCCCACCCCGAGTGCGCGACGGCGAAGTCGTACTCGGAGATGAACCTCTTCTTCGACAGCTCCTCCATCGCGCGCACGACCTTCCGCGCTTCCTCCGTGTTTCCCATGACCCCGTAGGACCGCGCGAGCGCGGCCCGAGGCAGCATCTCGTTCGGCGAGGTCTCCGCGATCCGCTTCGCGGTCGCGATCGCATCGTCGAGTCTTCCCTTCTGCTGGTACGCGAAAATCGCGAACGCGCAGAATCCGGCGACCGTCGGGTCGGACGACAGGGTCTTCTCGTATTGAGCGATCGCGTCGTCGTAGCGGCGCGCGTAGTAGAGGAGTCGCGACCGCGTGCAGCCCGAGCTCGAGCTCACGGGGTCGAGGTCGAGAACCCGGTCCGCCTCCGCGATGGCGTCGGCCGCGCGACCCTCCGCCGCCAGGAAGAGGCCGTTCGCCTGGTGGACGAGCGGCGACCCCGGATTCTTTTCCACCGCCCGGCGATACGCCTCGCCCGCCGCCTCCCAGTCGAACTCGTAGAAGAGCTTGACCTGCGCGCGCGAGGCGAAGCCCTCGGCCAGGTTCGGGTCGAGCTCCAGCGCGCGCGCCACGGCGGAGCTCGCCTTCGGCATCGTTTCGAGCGGCGGCCGGGCCCGTCCGGCCAGCTGGATCTCGGTGTCGGCCAGCCCGGCCCAGGCGAGCGCGTACTGGGGGTCCTTCTCGATCGCGCGGCGGAAGTAGCGCTCGGCCTCGGCAAGCGACTCCGGCGTGAAGCGGAGAAACGCGATCCGCCCCTGCAGGTACAGCGGGTACGCCTCGGGGTCGACCGGACCCTTGCTCGCGAGCTGGGAGCTCTCCTCCGGCGCGAGCTGGACGCGGATCTCCCGCGCGATCGCGCTCGCGACGTCGCTCTGGATGGAGAGGACGTCGCGAAGCTCCCGGTCGTAGCTCTCCGTCCACATCTGCTGCTCCGCCGCGTCGATGAGGCGCGCATTGATGCGAACCCGGCCCCCCGACCTCAGGACGGAGCCCTCGACGACCGCGTCGACCTTCAGGTCCTTCGCGATTTCCGGAAGCGACTTCTTCGACCCCTTGTAGCGCATCGCCGAAGTCCGCGAAATCACGCGGAGCGCGGAGATCCGGGAGAGCCGCGCGATCAACTCGTCGGTCATCCCGTCCGCGAAGAACTCCTGCGCCGGGTCCTGCGAGAGATTGTCGAGCGGGAGCACCGCGAGGGAGTGGACCGCGGCCCTCGCCGTGGGGTTCGACGGCCGGGCGGGCCGGGCCGGCTTTCGGAGAAGGAGAAACGCGGCAGCGATCGCGGCGGCCACGATGATGCCGGCGCCGATGCCGATTTTCCGGCGCGCCGCCCCGCGAGGCGCCGCCGCCACGGCCGGGAAGCCGGCCGACGACGCCGTCATCGCCGGGATCACCCCGGACGTGCTCGTAATCGCCCCGCTGTCGACCTCGCGCAGGAGGCGCCGGAGGTCGACCGCCATGTCGCGCGCCGTCTGGTACCGCTCCTCCCGGTCCTTCTCGAGCGCCTTCAGGATCACGTCCTGGAGCTTCGCCGGGAGGCCCGGGTTGACGTCGAGCGGCGGCACCGGGTTGCGCTCCAGGATTCCGGAGAGCTTGACCGCCGGCGTCGACCCGCGGAAGGGAGGCTCCCCGACCGCCATGTCGTAGAGGACGGCACCGAAGGAGAAGAGGTCCGAGCGCGCGTCGACGTCTTCCCCGCGGACCTGCTCCGGCGACATGAACGACACCGTGCCCATCGCGAGGCCCGGCGTCGTCAGATCGGACGTCTGCGTGACCTCGTTCTCGGCGCCCGTGAGCGACTCGGCCGCCGGCGACTGGAGGATCTTCGCGAGGCCGAAGTCCATGATCTTGACGAGGCCCGTCGAGGTCACGAAGACGTTGGCCGGCTTGACGTCGCGGTGGATCACGCCGCGCGCGTGGGCCGCGACCAGGGCCTCGGCGATCTGCGTGCCGATCTCGAGAAGCCGCCTCACCGGCAGCGGTCCGCGGGTCAGGAGCGCGTCGAGGCTCTCCCCCTCCAGCAGTTCCATCGCGATGAAGTGGTGGCCCCCCTCTTCACCGACGTCGTGGACCGTGCAGATGTTCGGGTGATTCAGGACCGACGCCGCGCGCGCCTCCCGCTCGAAGCGCTCGACGGTCTCGCGCCGGTCGAGCTTCTTGTGAACCACGAACTTCAGAGCGACGTGACGGCCGAGTCGAAGGTCCTCCGCCTCGTAGACGACGCCCATCCCGCCCTCGCCCAGGATCCGGAGCACGCGGTAGTGGGAGATCGTCTGTCCGATCATGGGACGCCGCTATCATCGCGCACCCGGGCGACGAAGCAATTGATGTCGACGAACGTCGACTAACGTCGTACGACGGTCCGCGAGCCGGTCCGCCGTCTTTACTTCGAAAAGTCGAAGTACCAGGTCGCGCCGACGGTGTAGACCTCGCCGTCGTGGGCGTCTCGACCCCAGACGTAGCTCGAGATCGAAGCGAAGACGTCGGCGGGTCCGACGTCGTACGAGAGTCCCGCACCCACCTGGAGGTACCTCACCCGTCCGATCCGATCGCGCTGCGCGAAGAGGTCCGGCCGGCCGCGGTAGTCGCCCGGAAGGGGGAACGGTCGACCCGTGACCGACCCGATCCGCAGGCCGTGGGGCGTGTTTTCCCAGCTGGCGCCGGCGCGGACGAACAACCGCCGCGTCGCCGCGTAACCCAGGTCGAAGACCAGGTTGCTGCGGTCGATGTCGACGTCCACCGGCTTTTCGACGAACGAGTACGTGTAGGTCGCCCCCACGCTGCCCTTCGAGAGGGCTCCGGGAAGGCGCGCGCCCACGCTCGCTCCCAACT
>JBKPMI010000051.1:0-4108 GCA_046732075.1 Acidobacteriota bacterium
CACCAGGACCGTGACCGCCATCCCCATCTTCCAGGCGAGGACGGCGTCCCCGGTGGCGAGGTACGCGGGGCCGAGCACCGCGAACGACATCCCGAACACCGAGGGGGCGTTCAGCCCGAGCGGCATCGCCGTGACGTCGGAACGGCCGGTCCGGCGCGCGAGCCGCCGCGCGAGCGCCGCATAGATGAGGTCGCCCACGAGAACGCCGACCGCCGTGCCCGGAACGATGCGGTGGAGGACCAGGTCCCTCGGGAAGTTGAAGGCTCCCACCAGGATCGCGACCAGGATCACCAGGTTCGCGACGTTGTCGAACATCAGGGCGAAGAACGCGTTGGCGTCGCCCGCGCGAAACCAGGGGTTGCGCGTGACCGTGGTCAAGTGCGGGGCAAGCTACCACGCCCCGCCGGTGCCAGAATCGGGCGTGGCCGATCCGAAGACGACGCCGCAGCTCGACCTCTTTCCGGCGCCCTCGCCGCGGGAGGTTCGTCGATCGCCGGAAAAGGAGCGGCTCGACCGGGAGCACGCCGAAGCCGCGGAGATCGCGGTCCGCCTTCCCGCGAACGTCCGGTTCGGAACCAGCACGTGGAGCTTTCCGGACTGGGCCGGGATCGTCTACTCCCGCCGCGCGAGCGTGGCGGAGCTCGCGCGCGAGGGACTCCGCGAATACGCGCGCCACCCGCTGCTGACGACGGTCGGGATCGACCGCAGTTACTACGCGCCGATCCCGCGCGAGGACCTTCTCCGATATGCCGAGCAGCTGCCTCCCGGGTTTCCCTGCTGCGCGAAGGCGCCGGAGGCCGTGACGTCGGCGGTCCTTCCCGCGCGTTCGAAGGCGGCGGCCCGGGGCCCGAACCCCGACTTCCTGAACCCGCGGCTGTTCGTGGAAGAGATGCTGGAGCCCTTCGCCGCAGTATTCCGCGACCACGCGGGCCCGTTCGTGCTGCAGTTCCCGCCAACGTCGCTTGCGCCGGGTCCGCGCGAGTTCGCGGAAAGGCTGGACCGATTCTTCGCGGCGCTGCCCCGGGATTTCCGGTACGCCGTCGAGCTGCGCGACGCCGCGCTCCTGACCTCCGGATACCGGGATGTTCTCGCCCGGCACGGCGCGGCGCACGTCGTGAACTACGTGACCGCGATGCCGATGCCGGCCGCTCAGGCGGAAACGGTGCCGATCGAGGCCGCGCCGTTTGCGGTCATTCGGCTGCTGCTGCCGCCCGGGACGCGGTACGCCGAACGCGGCCAGGCGCTGAAGCCCTTCGAGAAGCTGGGCGACCCGGACGACGAGATGCGCGCCCAGGTGGTCGCGCTCGCGCGCCGCGCGGTGAACGCGGCCATCCCGGTGTCGGTCCTCGTCAACAACAAGGCGGAGGGTTGCGCGCCGCTCACGATCCGCGCGCTCGCGGAATTGCTCGCCGACTCAGCGGTCGGGTAGCACGAACACCTGCCGGGCGAGCTCGGAGCCGAGCGTCTCGGCGGTGTAGTAGCGGTCGAGCACGCTCGGCCGCCACGTCAGGAGGTCCGGGTTTTCCCGGGCGAAGTCTTCCCAGCCGAGGCGGCCGCCGCTCCTCCGCATGCGCTCGTTGATCAGCAGCACGTACGCCCACGTGATCGTCTCGTGGTAGAGCCGGGTCTTGCCTTTCGCCTCGGCGAACCGCTTCAGCGCCGCGGAGAAACGCGCGAGCGCGGCGGCCGGCGGCTCCTCGCGCAAGAGCAGCCACGCGGCCCGGACGTGGTCGGGATGGTGGAAGCGGTCCTCGGGCAGCGTGCCGTTCTCGAACGCCGCGAGGAAGTCCCGGTCGGTCACCGCCCCCGCTCCCGCAGGCGGTGGCTGTCGGCCGCCCTCAGGTCCAGCCCGTAGATCTGCCGGAGCTCCGCGATCTGCCGGAGAGTCTCCGCGTTGAAGGGGGTTTTCCCCTCGAACGCGTGGAGGACGATCCCTTCGATCAGGTCGCCCAGGGAGAGGTCCTTCAGCTCGGCGAGCGCCTTCAAGACCTTGAGGATGCGTTTCTCGAGCCGGACGCCGGTCTGGACCCTTTCGACCTCAGGGGCCGCAGGTGCCGTCTTTCTCTGTTTTGGTACCATGGTACCAATGTACCACAGTGCCGGCTCCGGCTGCCGATCTACAGCTGAAACGCGTACGAGATCTTGAGGAAGATCTGCCGGGTCTCCTTCTGGAGCCTGTCGTCGTCATCGAGCGTCCGCGTGTCGCCGTATCCGAGGAAGAGCACGGACTGCCAGTTGAGCTTGTAGGCGAGCAGGATCGACCCGCTGAAGTCCCCTTCCTTCGAGTCGACCTCGAACGTGTAGAGCGACGGGTCCCGCTTCGTCGAGACGTACTGGCCGATCGCGCGAACGAACGCCCGCGCGTTGAACGTGTACTGGGTCCGCAGCCGGGCGACCGTGGCCGTGAAGAGGCGCCCGCTCCGGCCGTCTTTGGTGTCGACGTCGAGATACCTCCGGCTGCCGTCGAAGCGGAGCTCCAGGTGGTCGGTCGGCCGCACGACCGCGAACCCGTTCAGGCTCCAGCCGGTCCCGGGCCGCGAGTTGTCGAAGTCGACCTCGTCGCCGATCGAGCCATTGACCCCGAAACGGTTGAACACGCGCGACGGGGCGGCTTCGATCTGGTAGATGAGCTGCGTACGTTCGAACGTCTTCGCCCCGGCCCGCACCTTGTCGAATCCGACGCGGAGCCGCCAGAACGAGTTCAGAAACGCGTCCATCCCGAAGCCGGGGGAGATCTGCCGGAAGATCAGAGCGCCGTCCTGCTGCGCCTGGTAGTCGGCGATCAGGTACGTGCGCAGCCGCCGGACCGGTCCCGTCGGCCGGAACGTCCAGCCGGCCTCGGCGTAGTTCTCGCGGTAGCCCACTTGCGGGACGAAGCCGTTGTCGGCGCGGAACTCGTCGCCGTAGTCGTTGTATTGGGTGATGAAGTCGAACGTGCGGGTCGTGTGCTGCCACCAGACGAGACCGGCGTGGCTCGAGAGCTTCTGCCCGTTCCACTCCTCGGCGAGCTCCGGCCGGTTCGGCGTTTGACTGCTCGAGAACAGGACCTGGCCCGAGATCACGTCCGCGTCGGAGAGACTCCACCGGAAGTCCGGCCCGAACACGCGGTTGTAACCGCCGCCGTCTCTGTCCTCGATCTCGCGGTCCGTCGCGAGGAAGCTCACGAACGACTGGCCGACCTCGTGGCGCACGCGCGCGATCGCCGCGATCGACCGGAACTCCTGGTCCGCCAGGTCCGAGGAGTTCGGCCCGGGCAGGATGACGCTTCCGCCGCCGCGGTCGTCGACGACGAGCGCGGTGTAGGCCGTTCGCCCCACCCGGCCGGTCGCGCGCATGCCCCACCGCGGCGACGTGATCGTGCGCGTGTAGACCGCCTGGATGGGCGTCGAGAAGAGCTCGATCCCCTCCAGGAAGAACGGGCGCTTCTCCGGGAAGAACAGCGCGAAACGCTCGTTGGCACCGATCTGAGCGACGTCCGACTCGATCTGCGAGAAGTCGGGGTTGATCGTCGCGTCGATCGCGGTGTTCACGTTGGGCGTCCACTTCAGGTCGAGGCCGCCGTCCGCCTCGACCGATTCGGTCTCGAGCGGATCGCCGAGGACGTCGTTCCACGGAGCGGCGTTCTGGCTCGCGGTCGCGTACGGCGCGATCACGAGGTGACCGCCGGAGGGCAGCCCGGTCAGACCCGTCAGGGGATTCGAGTGGCAGATGAAGCAGCTGCTGCCGCGCGGGATCTTCATCGAGAAGTACTGGTAGCGGAAGTCCCGCGGCCGGTTCCGGTAGAAGTTGATGTTCCACTGCTGCGGGTCGGACTTCTTGTAACGCAGCGAGGAGAACGGGATCCGGAGCTCGAGCACCCAGCCGGTCGCGGTGATCCGGGCCGCCGAGTCCCAGAAGTAGTCGGGGGAGCTGTCCTCGCCGGTCGCGTCGTCGGTGTTCGCGTCGTACTGGATGCCGTGAGGGTTCGCAAGGAAGAGGATCGCGCGGCGCGCCTCGCCCTGGGTGTCGAGGATGATCCCGCCGTAGTCCGTCGTGCTCGGGACGTTGTCGCGGTCGCCGTACGGCGCGCGAATTTTTCCGGGCTCCGGGTCGTCGAACTCGAAGCCCG
>JBKPMI010000052.1:0-4863 GCA_046732075.1 Acidobacteriota bacterium
GCACGTTTTCATGGATTCTTCAGGAACGAGGAGGGAAAGACGCGATTCGGCCGCGGGATGAGCGAAATTCCGCGAGCGCGCGGCGCCTTTCCTATAATAGCCGCCCCACCGGGGGAACGGGGATGCGTAGCCGGATGTTCAAGAAGCTCGCGCTGGTGGCCGGAGTCGTCGCGATGGCGGCCGGCTGCTCGTCGTACTCCCGGACGGACAAGGCGCAGACCCAGATCTCCTTCGGAAGCTCGGTCGCGCGCAAAGGCCTCTGGCGCGAGGCCGCGTTCCGGTTCGAGCGCGCGGTGCAGCAGGAGCCGAACAACGCACGGGCGCACAACAACCTCGCGGTCGCGCTGGAAGCCGAAGGCGAGTTCGCGCGGGCGCTCGCCGAGTACAAGCGCGCTCTGGAGCTCGATTCCGGCGACTCCTACATCCGGCGGAACTACGCGCGGTTCGCCGAGTTCTACACGTCGTACACGCGGACGACCGGAAAGGCGAGCGGTGGCCCTTAGGTCTGCCTCCAGGCGCGCCGGCGCCCTCGTCCTCCTGGCGCTCCTCGCCGCGCTGCCGGTTTCGGCGGGCGTGGCGCAGGTCAAGCTCAAGCTGCCGTTGAAGCCGCGGCTGCCCCTGCGCGGCAACGAGAAGATCGCGCTCGCTCCCTTTGTGATCGCGACCGAAGCCGAGAAGGCGCGCGACAAGCGGCTGCAGAACGTCGACCTCCAGGCCGAGTTCCAGCGGTTCCTGAAGAAGCAGATCGAGAAAAAGACCAAGCTCGAGATCGTGGAGCTCCCGACGGACCTGAAGCTGCCGACCCAGAATCTCTCGGAGCTCGGACGCTCCACCGAGTTCTGGCGGGCACTCGGCACGCAGACGGGCGCCGAGATCGTGGTCTCGGGCAGCCTGGAGTTCCGCGTCGAGGACCGGTCCGGTTACAAGACCGAGGAGTACGTCTCCCCCATCGACGGCCGGACCTACTACCGCCAGGTGTACGTCGAGCAGACCGGGTTCCTGTTCGACATCGTGTTCCTCGTCTTCGACGGACGGTCCGGCGAGAAAATCCTGCAGGATGAGTTCAAGGACTTCCGCCAGACCGGCGGCCGGCGGGCCGACGAGCTCCAGGGACTCTTCGAGAACCTGTTCTCGCTCGAGAACCAGATCCTGAACCTCTTCGTGGCACGCGATCGCGACGCCGAGCGGTACATCTTCACCGACTGAGTCGCCGGCCGAGGTACCCACCATTCGATCCCGCCGCACTCGCCAACCAGGATTCTCTTCCCGTCCCTCCGAACGCCGGAGGCGCACGGGATTTCTCGATTCGCCGAGGAGGACTTTGAGGAGGCTTGCGTCATGAAGAAGTTCGCCATCGCTCTCGTCCTCGTCATCGCCGCGGCAGCTCCCGCCGCCGCGCAGTTCGGGAAGAACAAGATCGCCTACGACCGGTTCGACTGGAAGGTCTACCGGTCGACCCACTTCACGATCTACTTCTACGACTCGGAGAAAGCGGCCCTTCCGAAAGTCGCCTCCTACGCGGAGAGCGCGTACGACGACATCTCGCGGGCGCTCAACTTCCAGATCCCGAAGTCGATCAACTTGATCTACTACGCGACGCACGCCGACTTCGAGCAGACCAACACGATCCTGAACTTCCTCCCGGAGGGGATCGGCGCGTTCGCGCTCCCCTCCCGCAACCGGATGGTCCTGCCGATCGACATACCCGACGAGAAGCTCGCGCAGCTGATCGCACACGAGCTCACGCACGTCTTCCAGTTCGAGATCCTCTTCGGCGGAAACTACATCCGCGCCCAGACGACCAACGCCCCGCAGTGGTTCACGGAGGGCATGGCGTCGTACTTCGGAAACGACGAAGACAACAAGGACCGGATGGTCCTGCGCGACGCGGTTCTCGCGGACCAGGTGCCCGAAATCGCGGAGACCGGCAACATCCAGGGCTTCTTCGCGTACCGGTTCGGGCACTCCGTCTTCGACTTCATTGAGGCGGAGTGGGGCAAGGACGCGGTCCGTGACTTCGTCTTCGAGTTCCGCAACCAGATCGGCGGGAACGTCGAGCGGGTCATCAAGCGGGCCTTCAACATTTCCGCCGAGGACTTCGACGTGAAGTTCCGGCGGTACCTGCGGCAGCGGTACCTGAAGATCCTGACCGAGCGCGGTGAGCCGATCGACTTCGGCGAGCGCTTCAAGCTCGTGGACGAGCCCAGCGCCGAAATCTCTCCGCGCGCGTACCCCTCGGGCGACTTCATCGCGGCGATCTCGACGTTGAAGAATGACGCGGACGTCGTCGTCCTCTCGACCACGGACCGGAAGCTCTACCGGAACCTCACGAAGGGCTCCACGACGCGTTACGAGTACCTCGTGAGCCAGTGGCTGACGACCGGGCCGCTCGGCGGCGCGGACCTCGGCGTCTCTCCCGACGGAAACACGGTCGCAGTTTTCGCGCGGCGCGAGCGTGGTCGCGAGATGTTGCTCCTGAACGCGCTGAACGGCGGCATCCGGGAACGGATCGAGATGCCGGGCCTCGACCAGCAGCTGAACCCGGCCTTCTCGCCGGACTCACGCACGGTCGTGTTCCGGGCGCTCAAGGACGGTCGCCCGGACATCTGGTCGTACTCGATCGATAACAAGACCCTCACGAACCTGACCGACGACGATGCGTTCGATTTCGGGCCGGCGTGGTCGCCCGACGGGAAGTGGGTCTACTACTCCTCGGTGCGGGGGACGAAGGCGAAGATCTTCCGCTTCGACCCGGCGAATCCGGGTTCCCGCGAGCAGGTCACGTACGGCGAGTGGAACGACGAAGACGTTTCCGTCACGCCCGACAGCAAACGGATCTTCTTTACATCCGACCGGGACGGCGGAATCTTCAACATCTACTCGATCAACCTGGAGAACGGCGAGACGAGCCTGCACACCAACGTCGTGGCGGGCGCCTTCTCCCCCACCGTGTTCATCGGCAAGGACAACACCGAGAAGCTCGTCTTCTCCGCCTACTACAAACGGCGGTTCACGCTCTACATCGCGGACGCGAAGAAGTCCGTCCGGCGCCTTCCCGACCTCGCGCCGGCGATCTCTCCCGCCGGGCCGGAGTCTCTGCGGCCGTTCCAGCCCGCGATCGAGGTCGCCGTCGATCCCGAGAAGATCAAGCCCCGCGGGAGCCGGAAGCTCCAGCTGGAGGACGCGCAGGTCGTCGCCGGCGTGAACACCGACCAGACCTTCGTCTCGAACACGGTGCTGATCTTCGGGGACAACCTCGGCGACCGGCGCCTGATCGCGCAATTCCAGTCGCTCTCCTCGTTCACGAACTTCAACTTCATCTACTACAACCTGCGGCAGCGGCTCCAGAAGGGGTTCGCGCTCTTCGACGACCGGACCTTCTTCCTCGGATTCGACCAGAGCCGCAACCAGTTCGAGCGCGGGCGCCGCATCTACCGCCAGACCGGCGCGCTCGGGCTGCTGAGCTACCCGTTCTCGCGCTACTACCGGGTCGAGGGGCAGCTCGGCTTCATCTCCCGGAAGTTCGACTTCCCCTTCGTCATCACGAACAACGACGGGACGCAGCAGTTCTTCGTGGAGTCCCGCTCCGACAACTACCCGACCGCGGGAATCTCGCTCATCGGCGACACGGTGATCTACCAGGAATGGGGACCGCTCTCCGGGCGCCGCTTCCAGCTCTCGTACTCCTACGCGCCCGACTTCAAGAAGGACACGGACACCACGGCCCCGGGGCTGCACGACTCCGGGACGCTCTCGTCCGACGTCTCGGTCGACATCCGCCACTACTTCAAGATCACGGAGCGGTCGCTCATCGCCGTCCGACTCTTCGGCGCGCACTCGACCGGCAACTTCCCGAACATCTACTACTTCGGCGGCCTCGATACGCTGCGCGGCCTCGACTTCCGCGAGCAGATCGGCAACACCGTCGGATACGCGAACTTCGAGTACCGGTTCCCGCTGGTCGACGTGCTGCAGCTTCCGATCGGCGCGTTCCGGAACATCCGCGGCCAGGTCTTCGTGGACGTGGGCGGAGCCGCGCTGAAGGACCAGAGGTTCCGGTTCTGGGACGCCAACGAGCGCCAGTTGATCGACGGAAAGGCCGCGTACGGGCTGGGATTCCAGGTGTCCCTGCTGGGCCTCGATCTCCACTGGGACTTCGCGCGGCTGTGGGACTTCAAGAAGACCCTGTCGGGCTTCAAGACCTCGTTCTACATCGGGGCGCAGTTCTAGCCGTCCGAAAAGGGGACAGACCTATTTAGACGCTCCCGAGGCGTGCGAACCCCGGGCCGCGTTCAATAGATCTGTCCCCGATTTGCGTACAATCGCCGGGACTTGCCCCAACAAAGCTCTCTGGCGATCCGGGTCCTCGGAACCTACGGCGGCTCCGCGCCCGGCTACCGGATGACGACGTTTCTGATCGACGGAGAGACGGCGCTCGACGCCGGCTCGCTGACCGAAACGCTCCCGCTCGGCGCGCAGCGGAGGATCCGGCGGGTGACCCTCACGCACGCGCACTTCGACCACCTGGCCTCGCTCCCCTTCCTGGTCGCGAATCTCGCCGGCCGAGGCTCCGAGCCCCTGGAGGTTGCGGCGCCGGCGCCGGTCATCGCAGCGATCCGGAAACACGTTTTCAACGATTTGACGTGGCCGGACTTCACGAAGCTCCCCTCTCCGGCGAAACCGACGCTCCGTTTTCGCAAGATCTCGGAGAGCCGTCCGTATCGCGCGGGCTCGGTCACGCTGACGCCCGTTCCGGTAAAACACTTGATCCCGGGCTTCGGATACATCGTCTCGAAACCGGGCCGCGCCGTCGTGTTCTCGGGCGACACGTGTCCGACCGAGAGGATCTGGCAGGTCGCGCGC
>JBKPMI010000053.1:0-48852 GCA_046732075.1 Acidobacteriota bacterium
CGTCTTCCCGGCCCCGTTGGGTCCGAGAAAACCGACGATCTCGCCCTGCTGAACCGAAAAGGAAACGTCGGAGACCGCGAGCTGGGTCGGAAAGCGCTTGGTGAGATTCTCGACTTCGATCATCCGGCTGACGAAAAGCCCGCGCAATCTAGCACGTATTCCCGAGTTCGGAAGCCGGGAGCCGGCAGGCGGGAGTACGCGCTCGCGTAAGATGAATGAAAGATGATTTCGGTGCGGGAAGTGTCCAAGACCTACGGCCGCTTCGGCCGACGGGTGCAGGCTCTGGACGGGGTCGGGCTCGAGGTCGCCCGAGGCGAGACGCTCGGCCTGATCGGTCCGAACGGCGCCGGCAAGACCACCCTCCTCTCCTGTCTTCTCGGGTTTCTCCGGCCGGACCGGGGGGCGATCACCGTGGACGGGCGCGCGCCGGACGACCTGTCGGTCCGCGCGCGGACCGGGTACCTTCCCGAGCGGCTGGGGTTCGACCGGGAGCTGCCCGGCCGGGCGTTTCTCGCGTTCCACTGGCGGCTCGCGGGGGGCGACCCGGAGAGCGCCCGCACGGAGGCCGAGGCGGCGGCGGACCGGGTGGGGCTGGACCGGGAGGCGCTCTCCCGGCCGCTGCGCGGCTACTCGCGCGGAATGCTCCAGCGCATCGGGCTCGCGCAGGCGCTTCTCCGGGACCCCGCCCTTCTCTTCCTGGACGAGCCTGCCTCCGGCACCGACCCCCGCGGCGTGTCGCTCGTGCGGGACCGGATCCTGGAGGCGAAGTCACGCGGCGCGACGATCGTGCTCAATTCGCACCAGCTGCCGGAGGTCGAGAGGGTGTGCGACCGGGTGGCTTTCTTAGACGGCGGCCGCGTCACGAAGACCGAAACTCTCCGGGGAACGTCGGCCACGCGGCGGCGCGGTCTCCTGCGCGTCCCGGCGGAGCGGACGTCGGAAGCCGCCGCCTGCCTCGCCGGAGAGTCGTTGACGCCGCGCGCCGATTCGGACGGCTCGCTGCGGTTCGTCGTCGCTTCGGACGAGGACATGGCGCGGGCGGTGCGCGCGGTGGCCGTGGCGGGGATCCCGATCTACGAAGCGCGCAGCTCGGCGGAGCTCGAGGAGCTCTTCGCGACGGAGGCCGCGCGATGATCGAGATGGCGCGCCGGTTGATCCGACAGAAGTTCGGCTCCCGCGGTCTCGTCGTCGCGCTGGCGGTCCTGGCGCTGATGGAGACCTTCGGCGTCGCGCATCGCGGCGTCGGCGACGGATTCACGATCGCGACGTGGGGGATCTTCATCCTCGCCGCGGGTTCGGTCTCCCGCGACGTCGCGAGCGGGGCGCTCCAGATGATCCTGGCCCGGCCCATCCGCCGCACCCAGTACCTCTTCGGACGGTACTTCGGGATCCTCGCGGCCTTCGCGATCTTTCTCTTCGTGACGTCGCTTCTCGCCTTCGCCGGAGTGCGCCTCGCCATGCCGAGCCTGGCGGCGGACGTGTCCCCGGGCCGGCTCGCGGCCCTGGCCGGAACGACGTTCCTGTCGGGCGCGTTCCCCGCCGCGATCCTCCTCTTCTTCTCGACGTTCCTTCCCGGAATCGCGGACCTGCTCGGACTCCTGATGTTGAACCTCGTCCTGCACCTGCCGGCGTCGGCCGGGTCCGCATTTGCCCGCATCTCCGAGACCACGCGGGAGAACCTGCTGCCCGACGTGGATTGGAGCGAAGCCCTGGGCGGATCGGGGCCCGCGCTCGCCGCCGCGGGACGGTGGGTCTTCGCCCTGACCGTCTACCTGGCCCTCGCGGCCGTCGTCTTCAGCCGAAGGGAGCTGCCCTATGGAAACGACTGAGACATCGCCGGTCTCGAGCCCCGAACCGGCTCCCCCGCCCGCGACCCTGCCGCCCCGGTCCCAGTCGAAGATCTCCCCGATCCTCCTCTGGCTGCTTCTGGCGGCGGCGCTCTTCCGCGTCGTCACGGCCGTGACGTCGAGGGGGAATGCGGGCTCCGGCACGGGCCTCGTGCACTGGATGAGCGCGACCGACGCGGCCCAGGCCGCGCGCGCCTCCGGGAAACCGATCCTCTACGACTTCACGGCGGAATGGTGCGGGCCCTGCAAGGCGCTCGACACCGACGGCTGGGCCGACGGCACCGTCGCGGCGTACGTCAACGAATCTTTCGTTCCGTCGCGCGTCATGGACCGCGTGCGCGAGGAGGGGAAGAACCCGCCCTGGATGGACGAGCTCCAGCAGAAATACCGGGTCAACGCGTTCCCGACCCTCGTGGTCGCCGCGCCCGACGGCCGTGAAATCGCGACGACTCAGGGCTACGCCGGAAAGCAGAGGCTGATGGCGTTTCTGTCGGGAGCGCGCGGCAACCCGTCCGCCGCGCCCTGATCGACAGCTAGGAGCGCGGCTTCTCCGCCGCGCGCGCGCGGTCCTCTCCGGACGGCGGCGGCGGTGCCGTTTCCGCCAGGAACCGTCCGGTCAGGCTCGCGGGGGACCGCCGGATCTCCTCGGGCGGACCTTCCGCGACGATCGACCCGCCCTGGTCTCCGCCCCCCGGGCCGAGGTCGATGATCCAGTCGGACGCGGCGAGAAACTCCAGGTGGTGCTCGACCGCCACCACCGAGTGGCCGCGGGAGATGAGGCGACGGAACGTCCCGAGGAGACGGTCCACGTCGGCCGCGTGGAGACCGGTCGTGGGCTCGTCGAAGAGGAAGAGCGTTCCTCGCACGGCCGCCGGGCGGATTTCCAGGAACGACGCGAGCTTCAGGCGCTGAGCCTCACCGCCGGAGAGGGTCGCCGTCGGCTGTCCGAGCGGGAGATAGCCGAGGCCCGCCTCGGCGAGCGGCGCCAGCCGGCGGACGATCGGCGGAACGTCCGAAAAGAACGCGGTCGCCTCGTCGACCGTCATCGCGAGCACGTCGCCGATGTTCTTACCGCGGTGCCGCACGGCGAGGACGCGGCCCTGGAACCGCCGGCCATCGCACGCGTCGCAGCGCACGGTGACGTCCGCCAGGAACTGCATGTCGATCGTCTGCCAGCCCGTCCCCTTGCAGACCTCGCAGCGCCCCCCCGCCGAGTTGAAAGAGAAGTCGCGGGCGGTGATCCGGCGGGACACCGCACGCGACGTGGCCGCGAAGATTTTCCGGATCTCGTCCCACGCCTTGGTGTAGGTGACCGGGTTGGAGCGCGCCGACCTTCCGAGCGGGCTCTGATCGACGAGCAGGATGTCGGAAACGAGCTCGAGCCCCTCGATGCGGTCGTGCGCGCCGACGTCGAGCTGGACCGTCCCCTTGTACCGGCGGGCGTACGAGTTGTGGAGGATGTCGCGGACGAGCGTCGACTTTCCGGAGCCCGAGACGCCCGAGACCGCCACCAGCCGGCCGAGCGGAAAGCGCACCGTCAGGTTCCTGAGGTTGTGCTCCCGCGCCCCGACGACCGTCACCGCGCCCTCGGCGCGGCGGAACGCGACGATCCGTCCTCCGGAGCGCGCCGGGCGCGCGGCCGGCGCTCCGGCGGCGGGAGCGCCGGAGGGACGCGTTCCCCCGAGGCCGCGGCGCCGCAGGAGCTCCCCCGTCGCCGACGACTTCACGCGGGCGAGCGCGCGCGGAGTCCCCTCGAAAAGAACCTGCCCTCCCTGACTTCCGGCGCCGGGTCCCAGGTCGATCAGGTGGTCGGCCGCCTCGATCGCCTCCGGATCGTGCTCGACGATGACGACCGTGTTCCCCCGGTCCGCGAGCCGGCGCAGGATGGCGAGGAGCCGCCGCGTGTCGACGGCGTGGAGCCCGATCGTGGGCTCGTCCAGCACGTAGAGCGTCCCGGTGAGCGACCCGCCGAGCGCCGACGCCAGCCCGATCCGCTGCGACTCGCCGCCGGAAAGCGTTCTCGCGGCGCGGGAGAGGGTCAGGTACTCGAGGCCGACGTCGTTCATGTAGCGCACCCGCGAGCGGATCTCGGCGACGACGGAGCCGAGGCGCGCCTCTTCGTCGGCGTCGAGCGCGAGCTCGTCGAACCAGGACTTGAGATCCCGCAGCGGCAGGTCCGCGAGCTCCGAGATCGTGCGGTCCCGGAAGCGGACCGAGAGTGCCCCCGGTCCGAGCCGCGCGCCCCGGCAGTCGGGGCAGAGGCGGTACGCGCGATAGCGCGCGAGCAGGACGCGGACGTGGATCTTGTACCTCTTGGTCTCGAGCCACTCGAAGAAGCCGTGGATGCCGTAGAACTCGCCGCGCCCCTTGAGAAGGACTTCGCGCTCGTGCGCCGACAGCCGCTCGACGGGCACGTCCGTCCGCACGGCGTAACGGCGGCAGGCGCGGAAGAGGTCGTCGTACGCGGACTCGTACGCCGGAGTGTTCCAGGTGGCGACGGGGCGCTCGTCCAGGCGGAGGCTCGGGTCCGGGATGACTTTCTCGAGGTCCACGCCGATGATCCGCCCGAACCCCTGGCAGGCCGTGCAAGCCCCGAGCGGCGAGTTGAAGGCGAAGAGGGGTGGAGTGGGATCCCGGAAGTCGGCGCCGCACTTCGGGCAGTGGAGTCCGCGGCGAAACGTCCGCGTCCCGGCGTCCGTTCGGGCGAGCAACGAGCCCGACATCGAGAACGCGGCCTCCGCTGCCGATGCGATCTCGGGGCGCGACTCCTCCCGGACGACGAACCGCCCGACCACCACTCGCAGGCTGCCTTCGGGGTCGAGCAGCTCCCGGACGCCCGCGGGGTCGTCCGGGATTTCGACCGTCTCCCCCGCCGGGTCGAGCGCCCGGAAGAACCCGGCGCGCTTCAGCTCCGCGATTCGCAGGCCCTCCTCGCGCTCGCGCTGCCGGCGCCCGCGCCGCTTCGCCGTCCCGGCGTTGCCCTGCCACGGCACGGGGGCCGCGAGGACGACGCGGGACCCCTCCTCGGAGGCCGCGAGCTCTTCGACGGCCCGGTCGACGCCTCCCGGCACGGCCGCGAGGCCGCACTCCGGGCAGAAGGTCGTGCCGCCGTGCGCGAACAGGAGGCGCAGCGAGTCGTAGATCTCGGTCTGAGTACCGACCGTCGAGCGGGCGTTGCGGACTCCGTTCTTCTGCTCGAGCGCGATCGCCGGAGGCACCGGCTCGATCGAGTCCACGTCGGGCCGGTCGAGCCGCTCCAGGAACTGCCGCGCGTAAGTGGAGAGTGACTCCGCGTACCTCCGTTGCCCCTCCGCGTAGAGCGTGTCGAAGGCGAGGGAGGACTTGCCGGATCCGGAAACTCCGGTGAAAACGGTCAACCGCTCGAGCGGAACGGTGACCGAGATGTTCTTCAGGTTGTGCGTCCGGGCGCCGAGGATCCGGATCGCAGGAGCGGGCCGGGGAGTCCGTTTCATCGAACCCCGCAATCTACCAGAACGAAAAGGCCGCGGACTCGTCCGCGGCCCTTGTGTCGACTCCGGAGATTCAGGGGGTTTGGAGAACGGGCCGCGGCGCCGGCTCGGGAATCGTCCAGCCCTGCGCCCGCGCGGTCTCGAGGTTGTACGTGCCGTCGGCGTTCAGCGTTCCGTTCTTGACGAGCAGAGCCCGCGTCGCCTCGGGCAGCCTTTCCGGACCGCCGCCCCTCTCGATCAGGCCGGGCGTGAAGCTCGTGTTCCGGGTGACCGGCTCGTATCCCACGATCTCGGCGCGCTCGGCGTAGACGACGTAGTGGAATCGGGTATTCCCCGCGCCCTGGACGACGACGCCGTCGGGCCCTTCCTGCGCGACCCGCAGGGGCGTCGCGCTGTCGAGAGGGGTCAGCGTCGTCATGTAGGTCCCCTCGCGGGCCGTGAACCGGAAGTGGTCGGGCACCTCGATCCGGGCGGAACCGTTCACGAGGGACGCCGTTCCCCGGAAGTAGACGTCCACCGTGGGAGCCTCCACCGAGGCGTACCGGATTTCGAGCCCCGGGTTTTCCGGGTGCGGGCTGACGAAATTCTTCGTTCCGGTGATGTCCAGCGAGGCGGCCCGGAGCCTCGTGAAGGAGAAAATGCTGTAGCTGATGCCGGCGTCCTGGAGGGAAACGTAGGTGTTTCCCGCGGCTGTATTGAAGAAGTAGCCGCCGCTCGAGCCCACCTGGGTGGAAAAGCCGTAGACGCCGGCGGAGTTGGTCCCGCTGCTGTGGGTCTCCCCCATGACGCCGTACGTGGGCGTGGCCGTGGCGGCCGTTGCGATTCCCTTGACTCCGATGGCGCCGCCCGTCGAGTCCGACTCACCGTACACGCCGATGTTGGCCCCGGTCGAGGCGATGGCGTAGCCGGAGACGGCGTACCCTCCCGCCGTGCTGAAGATATTTCCCCGAATGCCGCAGGGACCGACGCAGGTCGTCGAGCCGTTGGTGGTGGCGAGCGAGTACGCGCTGGAGTTGTTGGAGATCGAGAGGAAGTTCTCCGGCGAATCGAGCGTTGCGGAGAAGTACCCGTTGACGTCCATGATGACGTGCGTCGAGTGGCTGACATTGACATTCAACTGTTCGCCCGCGCCGAGCGGCACGATCGCCGCGTTCGAGATGACCGTGGCGCCCGGTCCGTAGGTCATGATCGCGGTGGGCGGCGCGGGCTGGCCGGTCGGCCAGGCGAGCAGAAAAGCCCCGAGCGGAGTTCCGGCCGGGCTCACGACGCTGAAGTTCACCGAGATCGCGTCGGCGCCCCCGGGAATTCCGCAGATCCCGGTGACGTCCCAGGTGCGCTGCTGGCTGTTCGCGAAAATGCCGCCCTGGATGGGAGCGCCGTTGCCGCGGGTGTCGGCGACGCGGCAGGGCTGGATCCCGACGAACACGCGGGGAGAGGTGACGTCGGACATCGTCGTGATTCCGCCCCGAGACGACTGCGTGTACGCCGGGACGGTCCAGTTGTGGAGAGGAACGTCGGCGGACTGGGCGCCGGCGATCGAAGCGGTGACGAGCGTGGCCGCCATGACAACGAGGGTTCGCATGAAGTCCTCCTGGCTGAAAGAAATTCGGCGTGGACTGCTGCGGATCATACCGATGGTCTCGGGCGTGAAGACGCGGTCCGGAGATGCGAGGCCCGAGGGGAAGGACTCAGCCCGGGTGGCGCCCGTCCTCGTCCGGCTCTCCCTGCGGGAACTCCTCGGACGGCACGCCGAGCTCCGGCTCCGGATTCCAGAATCCGCCCTCGTGCTGCCGGCACGGCTCCGTCGGGGCGGTGCCCGCGATGAAGACCTCGGTCATCCTCCGGGGGCAGTAGGGAGTCACGAGGAAACCGGTGTCCGGATCGATGTCGGCGGTGACGACGTCCGACGGGACCGGAAAGCCCTCGGCGAACAGCTGCGGCGGCAGCGACCGGGAGAAGTCGGCGAAGATCGGCACCGCCGCCTGCGCGCCGGAGAGGTTCAGCCCGCGGTTGTCGTCGTAACCGACCCAGATCGTGGCCAGGAACCGGGGGGAGAAGCCGACGAACCAGGCGTCGCGCCCGTCGTTCGTCGTCCCGGTCTTTCCGGCCAGGATGCCGCGGAGGCCTCCGGCGCGCGCGCCGCCGGCCGTCCCGCGGTCGACCGCGCCACGGAGGATCGAATCCACCAGGAAGACCGCGTCGGCCGGAAGCGACTGCTTGAGCGGCCGCTCCTTGCGATCCAGGATCCGGCCGTCGGAGGTCAGCACCCCGACGATCGCGTTCGGCTCGATCCGCACGCCGCCGTTTGCGAGCACTGCGTAGGCCGCCGCGATCTCCATGGGAGAGATCTCGAAGGCTCCCAGCGCGACGGACGGGTACGGCTCCATCCGGGAGCTGATCCCGGCGGCCCGCGACGCGGCCAGCACGGTGCCCAGGTCCGCGGCGAGAGCCGCGCGTACCGTCGGGATGTTGATCGAGAGCTCGACCGCCCGGCGCACCGACATCAGCCCGCGGTAGCCGCCGTCGTAGTTCCGCGGAGTCCATCGCTCGGAGGCGCGGCGCCTCCCCCACTCGACCGTGATCGGCGAGTCGGAGAGGATCGTCGCCGGGGTGATCGGCGGCACGAGGTCGCGCCGCGCGAACGCCGCGAGCATCACGAACGGCTTGAAAAGGGAGCCGGGCTGGCGGTGCGCCTGCGTGACCCGGTTGAACTGCGACAGCCGGTAGTCGCGGCCGCCGACCAGTACCTTGACCGCCCCCGTCTGGGGCTCGAGCTGGATGAGCGCGCCCTGGAGCGCAGCGCTGCGGGCCGCGACCGCCAGACGTCGGTAGCGCTTCTCGAGACCGGCGAGCCCTTCGGTCACTGCGCGCTGGCCCGCCTGCTGGAGGTCGACGTCGAGCGTCGTGAAGATCTGGAGCCCTTCGGTCTTCAGCTTCGCGCCGTAAGCCTCGGTGAGCTGCGCCTTCACGAAGTCCACGAAATGCGGCGCCGGAATCTTCTGGACCCGGCGGCTCCGGGGCACCAGCGGCAACGCGGCCGCCGCGTCCATGTCGACCTGGGAAATCCGGCGCTGGTCGAGCATCTGCGCGAGGACGAGGTTGCGGCGATCCCGCGTCCGCTCGGGGCTGCGGAAGGGGGAGTACGTATTGGGCGCCTTGATCATGCCGGCGATCGTGGCGGACTCGGCGAGGTTCAGGTCCGAGACCTGCTTGCCGAAGTAGAACCGGGCCGCCTCCCCCACCCCCTTGATCGCGATCGATCCGCGCTGGCCCAGATAGATCTCGTTCAGGTAGGCCTCGAGGATCTCGGGCTTCGAGTAACGCGCGTCGAGCATGACGGCGATCACCGCCTCGGCCGCCTTGCGGCGCACGGTCCGTTCCGGCGTCAGGTACAGGTTCTTGACCAGCTGCTGCGTCAGCGTCGAACCGCCCTGCACCGCGCCTCCGCGAAGGGTCGCGAGGATCGCGCCGAAGGTCCGCTTGACCGAGACGCCGGAGTGCCGGTAGAAGTCGCGGTCCTCGGTCACGAGGATCGCGTCCACCAGCGATCGGGGGGCTTCCGCCAGCCGGACGGGCGTGCGGTCCTCGAACTCCTCGCCGAAGACGGAGCCGAGCCGCTCCGGCTCCACGACGAGCGCGGGGAGCGTGTTGCCGCGCTCGTCCGTCACGGACCGCACGACGTCGCCGGAGAACTCGATGCGCGCCCGAAGGCCATGAAACTCGCGCCCCGGGTAGAAGAAGTCCCGGGTGAAGACTTGGATCGCGTTTCCGTCGCGCCGGTAGTGGCCCGGAGTCTCCGGAGCGGCGGGCACGGCCTGGTAGAAGAGCCGTTCGAGCTTCGCGACCAGCCGGTCGGCAGACCCCGATCCGCCGGGCTCGAGAACCGTCAGGTCGGAATAGATCCGGGACGGCAGGTTCCAGCGGCGGTTGTCGAATCGCGAAGAGACCGCGGACCCCAGGAAGCCGGCGATCGCGATGGAGAGGAGCACGACCCCCGCCGCGCCCAGGAGCACTTCGCTCTTGTGCCGCATCACCCAGATGGGGAGCGAAACGTGACGCGGTCGCGGAGCGTCGGAGCTCAAGTCAAAAGCATACCGTCATAACATCGGTCGCCGTGGCGAAGAAGAGACACGCTGCGAAGCACGAACCTTCGCCCCATCGAAAATCGCCCGCTGCCTCGGCGGCCCCGGCCCCCCGGCCCCTCTTCTCCCGAGTTCTCGAGTGGATCGCAGCTGCTCTGCTCTTCCTGGTCGTTCTCGGGACGTCTCTCGCGGTCGACCCGAAGGCGTACGCCTCGTTCGATGCGCCCAAGCGCCTGATCGGCGCGTGCGGCGCGGCGCTCGCCGCTTTCGTCGTCTTCGGCCTCGCGCGGCGCTCGCGCCCGGGGCCGCTTCGCTGGCGGGCGATTCCACTCGCGGCGCGGCTCACTCTCGTCGCGGCGTCGGCGGCGCTCGCCTGGGCAACGCTGTCGGCGTTTCTCTCGCCGGACCGCGCCGTCGCCCTGGACTCGCTTCGCGTGATCCTCCTCTTCGGCCTGCTGCTACCGCTCGGCGCCTCCGCCGTGATCGCGCGCCGGCGCAACCTGCTCGCGGGCGCGCTCTTCGCCGCGGCCGCCGGGAACGCGATCCTTTCCCTCCTGCAGACGCGCGGCATCTCTCCCTTCCGTCTCCAGACCTACGGGGCCCGGAACGAGACGGGAGCGCTCGCCGGCAACGTGGGATATCTCGCGCTCTCGCTGGCGTTCGCCGCCGTCCTGGCGCTCGGCATTCTGCTCGCGGCGCGCTCCACCGCGATCCGGGTCGCCGCGGCCGCGGTCCTCCTGCTCTCGCTCGCCGGGATTTTCGTCAACCGCAACCTGACGGCAATCGCGGCCCTCGCGATCGGCGGCGTGGTGTTGGTCGTCACCTGGTTCGGCCGGCGGTCCCGATGGCCGGTCGTCGCCGTCGTTGCGGCGATCGCCGCCGGGGCGGTCCTGGTCCCGCCGCTTCGGCAACGCGTCGGGCAGGCCGCCGGGATGGTCCGGCGCGGCGAGTGGGACCGCCTCACGACCTACCGCACCGGCGCCTGGGCCGCCGCCCTGCAGATGGTCCGCGATCGCCCGCTCGTGGGGTTCGGACCCGGGACGTACGCCGCGGAGTTCACGCCGCACCGGCTCGTGGCCGAGGTCCGCAACCGCCGCCGCTACGTGAATCCGCTCCTGACGAGCTCCTATTCGGAGGCGCACTGCGACTACCTCCAGGCGTTCGCCGAAACCGGCGTCCCCGGAGGAGTCGCGGTGCTCGCTGCGGCCGCCGCGCTCTTCGCGGCGGTCGGACGCCGGACCGCGAAGGGGGACCCGCACCGAATCGAGGCCGCGATCCTCCTCGGCCTGCTCGCGGCGGGGGCCGCCGCGGCGCTGACCTGGTTTCCCATGCAGCGCCCCATTTCCGCGGTCCCGCTGCTTCTCGCGGCCGGGCGAAGCTGGCGCCTCGCGGCCAGGCTGCCCGGCGATTCGGAGAGCCGGTGAGGATCCTCCGCGCGGTCGCGGTGGCCGCCGTCCTCGGGTTTCTTCTCCGGCCGGAGATCCCGCGCTATCGGGCGGAGCGCCGGCTGGGGGCCGCAAACGCCGCTTTCGAGTACGTCCTGGACCGGCCGACCGAGATCCCGGACACACCCGCGATCCTGGATCGCATCACCGCGGCCGCGATCTCCGCGGCTCCGGGCCTGCCGGGCGATTCCCGCGCGTGGGTGCTCGCCGGATCGTGCCAGCTCGTCAACGGACACGCGGACCGGGCCCTCGAGTACTACCGGGAGGGCCTCGCGGCCGGAGAACGCGCCGAGATCCACCTGAACGTCGGACGCGCGCACGCCGCGCTGGGCGAGCCGGACTTCGCCGACTCTTCGTTTCTCCGCGCGGTCTGGATCAGCCCGGCGTTGTTGAAGGGGGTGCCGAAGGAGTTCGCCCCGCGCATCGAGGCGGAGTTGAAGCGCCTGGAGGCGGACCTCGCGAGCGGCCGCCTTCCCGCTCCGCCGGGCCGCGCGGACTAAGCGGTCGGGGGTGGGGCGGGACCCCTCCGGAAGATCCGGCTCGACCACACGCCCCACTCGTGGAGCTTGTAGAGCGCCATCGTCTTCAGGATTTCCAGCCCGTAACGCACGGACGGACCGAACGCGATCTGCGAGGCGTCGTCGAAGTACCGCGTCTCGATCGGGATCTCCCGGATGTGCAGCCGGTGCGCCATTCCCTGCGCGATGATCTCGGTGTCGAAGACGAAGCCGTCCGAGTTCGACTCGAAGTCGACCGACTCCAGGTATCTGCGGGTGTAGGCGCGGAAGCCGCTATGGTATTCAGTGAGATAGATGAGAAAGGTGGCGTTCTCGATCGCGGTGAGCAGGATGTTGCCGAGGTACTTCCACTTCGGCATGCCGCCCTGGATGGGTCTCCCGCCGAGCATGCGGCTGCCGAACACGGCATCGGCGCCCGATTGGCGCAGGGTCTGCAGCAGGTCGGGGATGACGCGCGGGTCATACTGGTGGTCCGGGTGCACCATCACGACGACTTCGGCGCCGCGTTCGAGCGCCGTTCGGTAGCACGTCTTCTGGTTGGCGCCGTAGCCCCGGTTGCGCGGATGGACGACGACGTGGACGCCCAGCTTGCGCGCGATCTCGACCGTCCGGTCGCGCGACGCGTCGTCGACCAGGATGATGTCGTCCACGGAGTCCTGCGGGATGTCGTGGTACGTCCTTTCCAGGGTTTGCTCCGCGTTGTACGCGGGCATCACGACCGCAACCTTGGGGCGATCCACGAGGACGGGTTCAGATGCCCCGCCGCGTCAGGATGACGCGGAGAGTGCGCAACAGGATCGACAGGTCGAGACCGAGCGACCAGTTGTTCAAGTAGGCGAGATCGTACCGTAGCTTGATCTCGGGCTCGGTCGAGTATTCGCCCGAGACCTGGGCGAGCCCGGTCAGCCCGGGGCGGATCGCATGACGCAGCGCCCAGCCCGGAACGGTCTTCGTGAACTCCCGGGTGAACTCGGGACGCTCCGGCCGCGGACCCACGAGACTCATGTCTCCCGTCAGCACGTTCCAGAGCTGCGGGATCTCGTCGATCCGCGCGGACCGCAGCGCGCGTCCGATGCTCGTCATGCGAGGATCGCCGGGCGAGGCGAGCACCGCTCCGGTTTCGATCTCCGCGCCGCGGCGCATCGTGCGCAGCTTCCACAGCTCGAAGGGGCGGCCGTCCCGGCCCACGCGCGTCTGGCGATAGAAGACGCCGCCGGCCGAGGTTCCCGCGACGGAGAGCGCCGCGAGCGCCAGCACGGGCGCCAGGATCACGAGGAAGACCGCCGAGACCACCACGTCGAACGCGCGCTTGAAGAACGCGCCGATCGGGCGGAATTCCTGGGTCCGCGCCTCGAGGAGCGGAAGATCTCCAACGATCCGGAACCTCAGCCGGCCGATCATCGTTTCGAACGGCGAGGGCCAGACGAGCAGGTCCGCCCGCCATCCTTCCGGGATCCGCTCCGAGAGCCGGTCGCGCCACGACGAACCCTCCGTCGTCAGGATGACCTCGTCGACGCGCTCCGCCTCCACGATCTCCGTCAGGTGATCCACCGTCCCGAGCAGCGCGAGGGAGCCGGTTCCGTTCCCGTCGAAGCCCCCGACCGGATCCGACGTCTCGGCGACGACGCCAACGATCTCGACGCCACTCCAGGGATGGCGCCGAACCGTGTCCGCGATGCGGTGCGCGGCCGGCCCCGTGCCGACGATCAGGGCACGGCGACGCGGCAGCGGAAACAGCCGGTCGAGCAGGGCGCGCCAGAGCACCAGGAGGATTCCGTCCGCCACCAGGTACCCGACGAGGACCGACCGCGGGAACGAGTACGTCGGAGCGAGAAAGTAGATGGTCGCGAGCGTGAGGAGCTCGAGGAAGAGCGCCGGAAGGAGGAGGCGTGCGAGAGAGTCCCGGAATCGCTCGTGCTCCGCGTAGAGGCCCATCGACGAGAGCGCGAAGAGCTGGACGGCCACGATGAGCGCGACGTTCCAGAGGCCGAACCGGACGTTCCCGGGAGGCAGGAGAGCCTCGGTGCCGGGAAGCGGAACGCGGGTCCGCAGGAAAAAGGCGCCGTAGAGCGCAGCGAGCGAAATCGCGATGTCCCCGGCGAGGGCCGACAGGCGGAACGCGGAATGTGACAGCCGCGCCGACGCCGTCCGCGGCGCGGCCGGACGCCCCGGCTCCCCTAGCGCGGGGTCCGTTGCCAGGCGGGTCTCCGATAGCCGGCGAGACCGGCGATCACGCCGGCGGCGAGCGCGAGGTTGATCACGCCGAAATAATAGAGCCTCGCCGCCCAGCCCGAGGAATGCGGACGGACCTGGACCCACACCGCGAGGAGAGCGAACGCCGCGACTGCCGCGGCCGCCGCGGGACGGAGCGCCGGAACCGCGAGCGCGCAGAGGAGCGCGGCGACTGCCGCGATCGGCGCGAGCCACCGCGCGGCCTTCCGCGAGACGAACGCGAAGGCGAGGAGCGGGCGGCGCCGGAAATCCCAGAGCCACGAGTCGGTTCGCAATACCTCGCCCGCGCCGATCCCGATCCGGAAACGGCGCCGTGCCTCCGCCGCCACGTCCGTCGGCGCGGTCTCCCGGGCGACCGCGTCGCCGGCGAAGAGGACCTTGCGGCCGTCTCGCGCGATCTGCGCGGCCAGCCGGAAATCGTCCAGTACCGCGCCTTCCGGGAGCGGCGCGACGAGCTCCCGCCGCGCCGCGTAGATGGCGCCGTTCGCGCCGAGGCAGACCCCCAGACGCCCCTCGGCCTCCTTGAGCCGGCTCTCGCGCTCCCAGAACTCGGTCTCCGGAGTCGGCCCCGAACCGGACGCGGGTACGAGCTCCAGGCGGCCGCAGACCGCGCCGACCCCGGGATCCGCGAACCGCTCCACGAGGCGCGCCACCGCGTCCGCGCGGAACTCCGAGTTCGCGTCGGTGAAGACGAGGATCTCGGCTTCCGACTGGCGGACGAGGTCGTTGACGACCGACGCCTTTCCGCGGCGCTCCGCGAACTCCGTGACCCGGACCCGGGGATCGGCGCCGGCCGCGGCCCGGGCGCGCTCCGCGGTCGCGTCGCGGCACCCGTCACAGCCCACGGAGAGCGACAGGCTTCCCGCGTACTCCTGTCCGAGGACGTTCGCGACCCGGCGGCCGATGACGGCTTCCTCGTCGAACGCCGCAACGAGCACGTCGACGGAAGGCGTCGCCCCGGACGCGCCGGCGGAGAAGGGCGCGCGGCGGGCGAGACGCGCGATGAGAATCGGATACCCGACCCAGGACCAGAGAAGAAGTGCCACGGCGACCGCCGCGAACGCCGCCGCGGCGGCGGTCAAGCGCGACTCTCCCGGCGCCGCTCCAGGAGCTCGCGCGAGAACGCACGGCCGATCGAGTCCCAGCCGTAGCTCTCCTCGACGCGGCGTCGCGCCGCGGCCGCCTGGCGCGCCCGGGCCGCGGGATCGTCCAGTAGCGCCGTGATCGCCTCCGCGAAGCCCGCGGCGGAGTCCGCGATCCGGATCTCCTCGCCGTCGGTGAGATCGAGACCCTCCGCGCCGACCGACGTCGAGACGACCGGGACGCCGCAGGCCGCGGCCTCCAGGATCTTCAGCCGGGTGCCGGCGGCCGCACGCAACGGCACGACCGCGACGGCCGCGCGCTCCCAGTGGGGGCGCGTGTCGCTGCCCTCGCCCAGGAAGAAGAATCGCTCGAGGGGATCTCCCGACCCGGCGGCGCCTCCCCGACCGAGAACCTCGGCGCGCGCGTCCGGCCGCCACCGCGCGACGAGCGGCCAGACCTCGGTGCGGAACCACGCCATTCCCTCGGCGTGCGGGGGCCAGGACAGGTCTCCCACGTAGAAGACGACTTCCTCGGCGGCGGGATCCGCTCGAAACCGATATCGCTCCAGGTCCACGCCGTTCGGGACCACGACGCGCGGCACGTGCGGCGCCAGCCCCGCGAGGAGCGACGCCTCCCTCTCCGAGACGCAGGAGATCCCGCCGGCGCGCGTCACTAGCTCTTCCTCGATCCGGGAGACCCGCGGGGCCTGGGCGCGCGCGAAAACGCGCGCGAGCCGGGACGACGCGCTCTCCCCCATCCTCCGCCAGAGCTCGGAGTCCAGGTTGTGGAAGTCGATCCAGAGCGGGCCGAACGCATCGAGCGCGAGCGGCGCGACGTGGTACGAGTGCGCCACGATCCACACCGGCTTTTCGCTCGCGGCGAGGTTTCGAAGCCGGGTCGCGAGCGGGCGCGAGCGGTAGAGGAAGGGCGAGTAGGCGCGGCCCGCCGCGGTGGCGGCGAGCGCGGCCGCGCGCCGGAAGGGCCGCGGGGCCTGGGGGAATCGCTCCGCCTCCACGCCGGCCGGGAGCTCGTCCGGAACCTCGCGGAGGTGGGACGGCAGGAGCACGAACGCGCGCACGCGGAAGTCCCGGACAAACGCGGACAGGAGGTGGAAGTTCCGGATCGAGGAGCCGTCGCGGGTCGGATGCGGCGGCCGCGGGCAGATCGTGTAGAGGAGCGGCTTCATTCCGCGTCTACGCGCGCCGCGTTCCGGCGAGCGCCGCCCGGTAGCGCGCCCGCCGCGCCCGACCTCTCTCGCCCGGCGTGACGAGCGAGAGAACATAGCGTGTCGCGGCGCCGGCGCGGAGAACCGCGCGGGCCAGGGTCGCCGCGGTTCTTCCCTGGTGGCGCTCGACGTGGAGCGCGAGACCCTCGTGCAGCTGTCCGAACAGGGCGTCCCCGCCGGACGCGCCGCCCGTGTGAACCACGCGCGCCGACGGCTCGAAGAGCACCTTCCATCCCAGGCGCCGCCAGCGCGCCATCAGGTCCGTTTCTTCGCCGTAGAGAAAGAATCCCTCGTCGAATCCTCCGGCGTGCTCGAACGCGGTGCGGCGGACGAGAAGCGCCGCGCCCTTCAGCGACTCCACGGCCTGCGCGCGCGAGTGGTCCTCGCGGGTCGCGGAGTGTCCGCGGAAAGGAAAACGGCCGCCGGTCAACCCGGCGAGGCCCGAGCTCTCGAAGAAGATCGTGCGCAGGCTCGGCAGACGCTGGATCGAGGGCTGGAGGGTGCCGTCCGGGTTTTCGAGTCGGGGACCCACCGCGGCGGCTCGGGGGTCCGCGTCGAGCGCCGCGACGAGGGCCTCCACCGCGCCGGGCTGGACGAGAGCGTCCGAGTTGAGGAACAACAGAAGCGGTCGATCGGTCTCACGCGCCCCCCGGTTGCAGGCAGCGCCGTAGCCGCGGTTCTCCGCTTCGACGATCAACCGTGCCGCGGGGACCTCGCGCCCCAAATCCCCCGCGATCGAATCGCGGGAGGCGTTGTCGACGACGATGGTTTCGACGCCCGGCGCCGCGCGGATGACGGCGTGCGCGGTTTCCACGCTCTCCCGTGGCGTCCTGTAGTGAACGATCACCGCCGAGACTCGCGCGGCTGCCGATGCGCTCACTCGATCAGTATAGGTTCCGCCGGACCGGGCAAGCCGGAGAGCAACAACGATGGCAGCTATACGACCCCTGTCTAGTGCCCAATTTGCCCGACGCGCCGTACGATTCCGCTTCGATTCGCATTTCGTCAACGTCTGCTTCGGGAGGTGGGTATGAGATCTCTGATCCGGAAAGTGTGCGCCCCCGGCATCCTGGTCCTTCTTCAGACCGCCGGCATCCTGCGCGCGCAGTCTGTGGATGTTCCACTGCGAAACTGGACCGTCCCGGCGTTCACACAGTCGACCGCCGGCGGAATCCACACCCTGACCGACGTGACCGAGCCCCGGACGTTCGTCGCCGTCCAGCCCTGCCGGATCGTCGACACGCGCGGCAACGGCGCGCCGATCCAGGGCGGCATCTTCACGAACAGCACGACGCGCACGTGGGATTTGAGCGGAATATGCGGCCTGCCGGAATCGATCGCTGCCGTCTCCGTGAACTTCACGGTCGTGGCAGCGGCGGGAATCCCGGCCGGCTCGTTCCTGCTCGCCTGGCCGACCGGCCAGGCTTTTCCGCCCACCGCGATCATGACCTATGGACCGGGCCAGATCCTTTCCAACGCGGCAATCGTGCCGCTCGGGCCCGGCGATCAGATGAACGTCGCCGTCAGCGGCTCGACGCACATCATCATGGACATCAACGGGTACTTCGCCGACAGGTTGGGCAACCCATTCAACTCCTTCGGGCTGACGAACAACAGCGGGAACGCGACGGCATACTTCACGAACGAGTCGACCGGCTGTTCGTCCGGCTGCGCCGTCGACGCTTTTTCCTACAGCACCGGACAGGGCAAGGCGATCTCCGGCAAGATGAACTATCTCGGCAACAACTCCGCCGGGGTCTATGGCGCTCACGCGCTCGGACTCACCGGTGTCTCGTACCCTCCGGCGGGCGTTCGCGGTGAAAGCCCGCAGCTCGGGGTGCTCGGGATCGGAAACGTCGTCGGCACGTCCGGGAGCGTCGTCGCGACGGGAACGGGGGCCTACCTCGCCGAGGGGTATATCGGCTACCACACCGCGACGTTCGACTACGGCGTTTACTCGGCCGGGCGGACGGGCGCGAGCGGAACGAAGTCGTTCGTCGACCCGCACCCGACCGACGCGTCCAAGGTGATTCGATACGTATCGCTCGAAGGCAACGAGCCCGGGACCTATTTCCGGGGGCGGGGCAGGTTCGAGCGTGGGATAGCGCGGGTCACAGTTCCCGAGGACTTCCGCCTGGTCACGGACGCCGAGGGCCTGACGGTCCAGATCACGCCGATCGGCGCGATGGCGACCGTGGGCGTGATTCGCATGGATCTGACGGAGATCCTCGTCCAATCCTCGCGCGACGTCGAGTTCTCCTACCTCGTTCAGGGTGTGCGGAAGACCCAGATGGATTCGCCCTCACCGATCGCCGAGGGTACCGAGTTCATGCCGAAATCGGCGGACGCAACGCTGCCCGCCTACTTCTCCGCCGAGCAGAGACGGCGACTGATACAGAACGGGACCTACCGCGAGGACGGCACCGTGAACATGGACACGGCGCGGCGGCTCGGCTGGGACAGAACGTGGGAGCAACGCTCGCGCCCGGCGACCCAGCCGGTCGAGCCGTGAACCAAGATTAGGAGAAACCCGTCCGCCCCCGACGCTTTTCAAAGGAGGATTTCGTGCGCGCGACGCTCATCTGTTCCGGGATCCTGCTGATCTCGTCCCTCGGTCTCGCCCAGGACGTCGACGTTTCGCTCCACAACTGGACGGTGCCGCCCTACAGCGAAGCGTCCGCCGGCGGCATCCACACGATGACCGACGCGACACCGCCGCGCGCGTTCGTTGGCGTCGTGCCCTGCAGGGTTGCCGACACGCGCGGCAACGGCGCGCCGATCCAGGGCGGAATCTTCGGAAACAGCGAAGCTCGAAACTGGACGATCTGGGGTGTCTGCGGGATCCCCGTCGAAGCGGATGCCATCTCGGTCAACTTCACCGTCGTCAGCGCGCCTGCGACTCCCCAGGGAGGATTTTTGCTGGCCTGGCCGACTGGTCTGCCTCCGGCCAGCACGACCGCACTCATGACCTATGGCCCGGGCGTCACCGTGATCTCGAACGCCGCGATCATTCCCCTGAGCAACGGAGCCGGACAGTTGACAGTAAACGCCAGCCACTCGACGCACATCATCATGGACGTCAACGGCTACTTCACCGACAGGCTGAATCCCTTCACGAGCGGTTTTCGTCTGGAAAGCTCGGGTGCGGGAGCCACCGCGAGTTTCCTGAACACCAACACCGGTTGCAGCAACCCGGGATGTGCCATTTCCGCAATTACCAACACCGTCGTCGACGGCAAGGCAATCGGCGGCCAGACTCCGACCGGCGGCATCCACTCGGCCGGGGTTTGGGGGCGGCAAGGCGGTCCACTGTTCATACAGACGGCTTACGGCGGCGCCGGAGTCCGGGGGGAGAGCCACAGCCTCGGTGTTCTCGGTATCACGAACACGGAAGTCGCCTTCGGAGTAGGAGCCTCCGGTTCACTCCTCAACGCGAACGGAAGCGCCGCTCTCGCCGAGGGGTACCTCGGTTACTACACGGGTGTGTCTTACGGCGTCTACTCGGCCGGGAATGCTCACGTACAGGGGACGCTCACGGCTGTGACGAAGTCGTTCGTGCAGCCGCACCCGAAGGACGCGAGCAAGGAGATCGAGTATGTCTCCTTAGAAGGACCTCACTCCGAGGTTTACTTTCGCGGCACGGCGCAGATTTCCCACGGCGTCACGCGGATTGCCATTCCGGAGCACTTTCGGCTCGTCGCGGATCCA
Organism: Acidobacteriota bacterium; assembly: GCA_046732075.1. GTDB lineage: Bacteria > Acidobacteriota > Thermoanaerobaculia > UBA5066 > Gp7-AA6 > Gp7-AA6. The sequence goes on from JBKPMI010000053.1 coordinate 19,611, forward strand.
GGTACGTATTCGACTCTCGTCACGCCGGTTGGCGGCATGGCAACCGTTGCCGTCCTCTCCGAAGGCGGAGACGGCATCGTGGTCCAGGCGTCCCGAAACGTGAAGATCCACTATGTCGTGTACGCCGAGCGCGAGGCGGTACCTCATCCCGATCCGATCGTCGAGAACATCCACTTCCGGCCGAACCCGAATACCGATTTCTCCGCGCACCTGCCGGAAAGCTTCCGCCAACTTCTCATCCGTAACGGAACGCTCAACCCGGACGGCACCGTGAATACCGAGACGGTGCGACGGCTCGGGTGGGCGTCCGCAACGCAAGCGCCGATGCGAGCGTCCGCGGCTGCTCCCTAGTGGAGTTCCCTTCACGTCTTTGCTTTGGGAGGTACCGATGCAACGGCAGATCCTGTTCGCCACACTCTTTCTTTCCGCTGCACTTTTCCGGGCCCAGGAGATTCCGCTGAACAACTGGACCGTGCCCCCCTATTCGGCGGCGTCCGCCGGCGGCATCCATACGATGACCGACGTCATCGCGCCGCGAGCGTTCGTCGCCGTCCAGCCGTGCCGGATCGCCGACACCCGCGGCAACGGCGCTCCGATCCAGGGTGGAACTTTCGGGAGCAGCGAATCGCGAAACTGGTCGGTGGGCGGAGTTTGCGGCCTTCCGAACGGTTTCAACCCGGCGGCGATCTCGGTCAACTTCACCGTGGTCAGCGCGGCCGCGACCCCGCAGGGCGCGTTTCTTCTCGCGTGGCCGACCGGATCCCCACCCGCCAACGCCGTGGCGATCATGACCTTCGGGCCCGGCACCACGGTCATCTCGAACGCGGCGATCGTGCCGATTAACGCCGCAGCGCAGTTGACGGTCAACGTGAGCAACTCGACTCACGTCATCATGGACGTGAACAGCTACTTCAGCGATGCCCCCGCGAACCCGGCCAGCAGTCTCCTGCTGGTGACCTCCGGTGGCGCTCCGACGGCAAACTTCCGCAACGCCTCATCAGCCTGCGCCATCAACGGATGCGCGATCAACGGAAGCGCCGACACGAACTCCGGCACGGCCGTCGCGGGCGTTGCTCCCTTTGGGGGAAGCAGCTCCGCCGGGCTCTTCGGCAGCCAGGGGATCCCGGCGCTCGGGAATCACCTTCCGGCGCCCGGGTATCCCGGGGCGGGCGTTCGCGGCGAGAGCCGCACGCTGGGGGTCCTCGGCATCACGAACTCGAGCGTTGCCGGCAGCGTCGCCGTCGCGGGTTCGCTCCTCAACACCTCCGGCGCACCCCTGGCCGAGGGATACGTCGGCTATCACACCGCGGGCCTGAACTACGGGCTCTTCACGACGGCGAACCTCGGGGGCGCCGGATCGAAGTTTTTCGTGGAGCCTCACCCCACGGACGCCTCCAAGGTCATTCGGTACATCTCGCTCGAGGGACCCGAGACGGGAACGTACTTCCGCGGCCGCGGGAAGTTTCAGCGCGGGATGGCGCGGATCGCGGTCCCCGAAGACTTCCGGATGGTGACCGCGGAGGACGGCCTGAGCGTCCAGGTCACTCCGATCGGAGGGATGGCTTCGGTCGGAGTCCTGAGGGTGAACCTGAACGAAATCGTCATCGCCGGGTCGAGGGATCTCGAGTTCTATTACACGGTCAACGGTATCCGGCGAACGCAGAAGCATCTGACTTCTCCAATCGGCGAGGGCACCGAGTTCATGCCTCGATCGCCGGATGCGCAGATGCCGCTGTCGTTCAGCGAGGAGCAGAGGCGCCTCCTCATACAGAACGGGACATACAAGGCGGACGGCACGGTCAACCTGGAAACCGCCCGCCGATTGGGGTGGGACCGGACATGGGAAGAGCGCTCACACCCCGGCCCGCAACCCGCCGAGTAGAGCAAATTCCCGCGAAGCGTGGAACTCTCTTCCGATTTCAGGAGGTGGTGAATGCACAGAACTCTCCGTCTGGTGCTTCTCGGCGGACTCGTTTCCTCCTTCGGCGTAGCGCAAGAAGTGAACGTGCCGCTACAGAACTGGACCGTTCCACCGTACACGACGGCTTCGACCGGCGGCATCCGCACGATGACCGACGTCTCGGGTCCGCGGCCCTTCGTGCCGATCGTGCCGTGCCGGGTCGCCGACACGCGTGGCAACGGGGCTCCGATCACAGGAGGCATCTTTGCCAATAGCGAGGCGCGTGACTGGCTGATCTGGGGCAAGTGTGGGATTCCCTCGGGCGCGGATGCGATCTCCGTCAACTTCACCGTCGTGAGCGCGGCGGCGACGCCGCAGGGCGCCTTTCTTCTCGCATGGCCGACGGGATCGCCGCCGCCTCCCGGCTCCATCACGGCGATCGTCACCTACGGTCCGGGCGTCACGGTCATCTCCAACGCCGCGATCGTCCCCCTCGGGCAAAGCGCCGGACAGATGACCGTGAACGTCAGCAACTCGACCCACATCATCATGGACGTCAACGGGTACTTCTCCGACATCCTTCAGATGCCCTTGAACGGCTTCGCGGTCAGGAACGAGTCGAACGCGATCCCGACCATGGACGTCCGAAATGACGCCTCGAACTGCACGCTCCCGGACGGCTGTGCGATTCGCGCATCGAGTTTTACTGGAAATGCCGTCTCGGGTTACGCGCAGCAGCCCGGCACGGCCGCCACGTACGGGGTTCGAGGAAGTGTCTCGTCGCAGGGGCCGCTCGCCGCAGGCGTGAAAGGCGAGGGCTATTACAGAGGCATCCACGGGGCGGGAGCAAACGTCACCGACGCCTCGGGAGTCTTCGGAAACTTCGGCGTCACCCTGGTGGTCGGTAGTTCCTATGGTCCGTACCTCCCGCACGGCGTTCGAGGAGAGGGGTCGCTGGGAGGCGTGCTCGGAATCTCGCCCTACGAGGGCGTCGCCGGCTCTCTGCTCAACGCCTCGGGCGGCGAGATCGCGTGGGGCGCACTCGGTCTCGCGCTGAACGTCGCCACCGACCCGGGCTGCCCCACGAATCCCTGCAGCGGCCCCTGGGCGGTCATGGCCGGCGGCAACATCGGCGCCACCGGAAACAAGTATTTTCTGGAACCGCACCCGACAGATCCCAACCTCTCAATCGCGTACATTTCACTCGAGGGGCCGGAGGCCGGAACGTATTTCCGCGGCCGCGGGCGGTTCCTGAACGGCACCGCACGGATCCCGGTGCCGGAGCACTTTCGTCTCGTCACCGATCCGGAAGGTCTGACGGTTCAGATCACGCCGATCGGCGAAATGGCGAGCTTCGCCGTCGTTCGGATGGGACTCGACGAGATCGTCGTAAAGGCGTCGCGCAACGTCGAGTTCTCGTATCTGGTGCAGGGAGTTCGGGCGAGCTTCCGGGACGCGCAGCCGTTGCGGCAGGGGGGCGATTTCATGCCGAGATCTCCGGACGCGAAAATGCCGCTCTGGCTCTCTCCGGCGCAGAGACGGACTCTCGTTCGGAACGGAACGTATCGCGAGGACGGCACCGTTAACATGGAGACCGCCCGACACCTCGGTTGGGACAAGGTCTGGGAAGAGCACGCGCCGGGCGGACCCGAAGAACGCTAGTTTCCGCGTTTCGCACGAACACCAAAGCCCCGGCTCGCGCCGGGGCTTTCGTTTTTTCAGACGCCGGGGCTACTCCGCCAGGCCGGCGCGACGGAGCAACTCCGGAAAGCGGGGATCCCCGCGGAGGGGGTCGTAAAGCGGATCGACCTTCAACGCCGGATGGACGATCCGCTCCCGGAACAGGTTCTCCAGCAACGCGAGCGCCTTTTCCTTCTCGTTCACGCCGATGTAGGCGATCGGAAGCATCACCATCGGGTTCCGTGGCTCGCGGCGTGCGAACTCCTCCAGCCTTTCGAGCGCGCGGCGAGCTTCGGCGTCGCGGCCCTGGCGCCCGTACACGTAGACTTCGGCTGCCCAGTTCCACGGCCCGTCATCGATCTGGCGCCATTTCTCGATTTCTGCGAGCGCCTCGTCGAACATCTGCTTCTGCGAGTACGCCCACACGATCGTGTAAGCCCGCGGAAACGCCGCATCTCTCTCGATCACGGCGCGAAATCGTTCGATGGCGCGGTCGTACTGGCGGGCGTAGTACAGGATCGCACCGTCGTCCGCGGCGATGATCAGCGACAATGGATCGAGCCGGCGCGCGCGATCGCTTTCTTCGAGCGCCTCGCGAAATCGTCCCTGGAAAGACAGCAGCTCGGCATACCAATGGTGCGCCGTGGCGTAGCTCGGATTCAGCTGGATGGCACGGCGAAACTCTTTCTCGGCGGCCTTCCAATCCCAGTCATATCTTTCGTGGATCAGCGCGAGGGAGTTGTGGGCCTCGGCCAGACGATCGTCGAGCTCGAGCGCCCGCAGCGCGGCCGAGCGCGCCTTCGGCATGAGCTCCTTCGCCGATCCCGGGCTGTAGGTGCTCATCAGCGCGTAGGTATCGGCCACGCCGGCGTAAGCCCGTGCGTACGTCGGATCCTTTTCCGCCGCCCGCTCGAAATGCTCCACGGCCTTCGCGAAGTCCTCCCCCGTCCGCTTGTTCCAGAAGTGGCGGCCCTTGAGATAGAGGTCGTACGCTTCGTACGACTCCGGTGAAAGCGGCGCTGGATGGCCGTCGATCCGAGTCCCGGGAGCGAGCGTCAGATCGATCTCGTTCGCGACAGCCTGCGCGATCTCCTCCTGGACCGCGAGCACGCTCTTCACTTCACGGTCGTACTGCCGGGCCCAGAGATGCGTCCCATCGCGCACCTGAATGAGCTGGGCGCTGATCCGCATCCGGTTTGCTTCACGCCGGACACTGCCTTCGAGCAGGTAGTCGATGCGGAGATCCCGGCCGATCTGATCGAGCCGCGCCCGATTGCGTTTGTAGGGCATGACCGATGTGCGCGCGATTACCCCGAGCCGCTGGGGGTCGAATGCCCCCAGTCGACTGATCATTTCCTCGGTCAAACCATCGCTGAAGTATTCCTGGGAAGGATCGCCCGTGAGGTTCTCGAACGGCAGCACCGCCATCATCAACCGTCCGCCGACCGGCGGAGCTTTGCTTCTCTGAAGGTAGATGAGCGGAGCGACGATCAGGAGGAGCCCGAGGCCGAGCAGGATCGGCCAGCGGCCGGAAACGGGATTGGCGCGGAGGTTTTCGCCTTTCCTCGCGGGGGTCTCCGCCGGTTCGACGGAAGGGGCGGGAACCGCGGAAGCCGAAGCAGCAGAGGCGGGCGGTGCTTCCTCCACGACCGCCGCGACGAACCGGTAACCCTTTCCGGTGACGGTCTGGATGACCCGGGGCTTCTCCGGGTCGTCTCGCAACGCCTGCCGGAGCTTGCGGATGGCGCCGTTGATGCTGTTGTCGGTATCCAGAAAGACTTCCCTGCCCCAGACCCGCTCGACGATCTCGTCCCGGCTGACGAGCTGTCCCTTCCTTTCGACGAGGAGGAGCAGGATTTCCATCGGAATCCGCTCGAGCTTGAGCGGACGTCCCGAGCGGCGCAGCTCGTAGGCGCGGGGGTCGAGCTCGAAAATCTGCCCGAATCGGAGAGGCCGCGGGATCCTGGCGGGGTCGGGTTCCACGGTGGTCGTCCCCGGCTTCCGGGGAGCGTGACTGTACATCGGCTCCGAATTCGCGGCAAATCCAAACGGCACCACTTCTTGCGCCGACAGGAAAGCCCCAGCACCTCGACAGCCCTTCGCTATTGCCGGGGCCCCTTGCCGCCGCCAGCGTGCCCTCGGAAAGGAGCCGAACCATGAAGAGGGCTCGAGTTTCGCGGAAGGAGTCGAGCGCGCGTCATCCAGGCGACCTCATCGGCAGGTCGCAGAGGACGCCTCTTCGAAGGACGGTCATGTCTGCGGGCCTCGCGGCGGTTCTGATCACTTCGAGCCTGTCCGCCCAGGATGTTCCCCTCCACAACTGGACGGTTCCGCCCTATTCGGCGACCAGCGGCAGCGGGATCCACACGATGACCGACGCGACGCCGCCCCGCGCCTTCGTGGGACTCGTCCCCTGCCGCGTCGCGGACACCCGGGGCAACGGCGCTCCGATCCAAGGCGGCATCTTCGGCAACAGCACGGCGCGCGACTGGACGGTGTCGGGAATTTGCGGGATCCCGGCGGGCGCCGATGCGATCTCCGTCAACTTCACCGTCGTCAGTACCGCGGCGACTCCGCAGGGAGCATTCCTTCTCGCCTGGCCGACCGGATCGCCGCCTGCCAACCCGGTGGCGATCATGACCTACGGTCCCGGTGTCACGGTCATTTCCAACGCGGCGATCGTGCCGCTGAACGGATCCGGGCAGCTGACCGTCAACGTCAGCCATTCGACGCACGTCATCATGGACGTCAACGGGTACTTTTCCGACAGGATCGGGAACCCGGCCAACTACCTCGAACTGTGGAACAACGCTCCCGGCCTCCCGACGGCGTTCATCGTCAATTCTTCGACCGCGGACAATTCCTCCGGCGTATACGGCGTGGCCGCGGGCGGCGCGGCCACTCCGCTCTATCCGGCGGCAGGCGTGCACGGGGAGAGTCCGTTCTTGGGCGTTCTCGGCGCCTCGTTTGCGCGGGGCGTCGTCGGAAGCCTCATGTCAACGCCGAACCCTTTCTCGTCGGAGCTCGCCCAAGGAATTCTCGCCTACCATGTCGACATTGCCGATCCCGCGATCCATGGTCTGGACGTCGGCGCCTTCGGCCAAACGGCAAGCTCGGTCGCCCAGTCGGCCGGCGTCATCGGCTACAACACAGCGCAGACCGGTGCGGTGGCCGGCGTCCGCGGCGTCATCGGCAGTCAGTCCGCCGGCGCGGCCGGGGTGCGGGGGCAGGACGGAGGGGGCGCTGTCGGTAACCCCAACGGTCAAAAGGCCGAATTCCCTTACCGAGCGAGCACCGGAGTACGGGGCGAATCCCACCTGAACAACGGAGTCTTCGGGCTCACGAACCTGGGAATTGGGGTCATGGGCGAGGCGATCAACGCCAATGGTTTTGTCAATGCGTACGGCTTTCTGGGCCGCGGCGGCAACACGAATCTGGGCGTCTACGCGGGCGGAAGCTTCGAGGCCAGCGGGTCGAAGAGCTTCGTGGACCCGCATCCCACTGACCCATCGAAAGTGATCCGGTATTACTCGCTCGAAGGACCCGAGTCCGGCACGTATTTCCGGGGGCGGGGAAAGTTCGAGCGCGGGATCGCGCAAATCACCGTGCCCGACGACTTCCGCATGGTCACGGATCCCGGCGGTCTCACCGTGCAGGTGACCCCGATCGGCAGCATGGCGTCCTTCGCGGTGCTTCGAGCAGATTTGAACGAGATCGTCGTGCAGTGCTCGAGAAACGTCGAGTTCTATTACCTGGTCCAGGGAGTCCGCGCGACTCATCCAGATCTCAAACCATTCGGCCCCGGGGACGAGTTCCGGCCGGAAAGTGCCGACGCCCGGCTCCCCCTCTGGTTGTCGGAAGGTCAGAAACGGCTTCTGATCCAGAACGGCACCTACAACGCGGACGGCACGGTCAACATGGAGACCGCGCGTCGTCTCGGGTGGGACAAGATCTGGGAAGAACGCTCCCGACCCGAGCCGCAACCGACGGAACCCTGACTCCGACCATTCGAGAGCAAACAAAGGGCCCCGGCTCGCGCCGGGGCTTTCGTTTTGACGACCAATTCAATCCGCCAGGCCGGCGCGGCGGAGAATGTTTTGAAAGCGGGAATCTTCGCGGAGGGGATCGTAGAAGGGATCCACCTTCAACGTCGCGATGACGCTCGACCGGTCGCGGAAGAGCTTCTCCAGGGAGTCGAGCGCCTTCTCTTTCTCGTTCACCCCAATGTAGGCAACGGGAAGCATCGGCATCGGGTCCGCCGGTCGATCCCGGCCCCACCGTTCCAGCCTTTCGAGCGCCTGGCGGGCCTCGGCGTGCCGGCCCAGGCGTTCGTACACGCAAACTTGAGCCGCCCAGCTCCAGGTCTGGTCCGCGATGCTGCGCCACTTCTCGACCTGCGCCAGAGCCTCCGAGTACATGCCCTTCTGCAGGTACGGCCAGACCACCATGTTGGCCTTCAGGAAGCGCGGTTCCCTCTCGAGTACCGAGCGGAACTCGTCGATCGCACGATCGGGTTGCCCCGCGAAGTACCGGATCGTGGCGTGATCGGTCGAGATGATCAGAGAGAGCGGATCGAGCCGGCTGGCGCGCTCGCTCTCGACGAGGGCTTCACGGAACCGTCCCTGGAAGGCCAGGAACTCGGCGTACCAGTGATGGGCCGTCGAATAGTTCGGCCCCAGCTCGATGGCCCGGCGAAACTCTTTCTCGGCGGACTTCCAGTCCCAATCGAACTGCTCCCGGATGAGCGCGAGGGACGTGTGGGCTTCGGCCAGGCGGTCATCGAGGTCGAGCGCCCGGATGGCCGCCGAGCGGGCCTTCGGCATGAGCTCCATCGGCGATCCGAGGTCGTAGGTGCTCATCAGAGCGTAGGCGTCCGCCAGGCCCGAATAGGAACGCGCGTACGCGGGATCCTTTTCCGCGGCCCGCGCGAAGTAAGCCACGGCCCGTTCGAACCCGTCGGCCGTACGCAGGTTCCAGAAGTAGCGGCCCTTCAGATAGAGGTCGTAGGCTTCGTAGCCTTCAGGTGAGAGGAGCGCGGGAGCGCCGGCCCGATTGCCGGGCTCGAGCGTGAGCTGGATCTGGTCCGCCACGGCCTGCGCAATCTCTTCCTGGACCGCCACGAGGCTGCTCAACTCGCGGTCGTACTGCCGCGACCAGAGATGGGTCTGATCGCTCATCTGGATGAGCTGGGCGCTGATCCGCACGCGGTCTGCGTCGCGCCGGACACTCCCTTCCAGCACGTAATCCACGCCCAGCTCACGGCCGATCCGGTCGAGCGAGGGCCGATCCCGGTACTGCATGACCGAGGTCCGCGCGATGATCGCCAGGCGCTGGGGATCGAGGTTTCCCAATCGGCCGATCATCTCTTCGGTCAGCCCGTCGCTGAAGTAGTCCTGCGCCGGATCGCCGGTCAGGTTTGCGAAGGGAAGAACCGCCAGCATTCGCCGCCGCCGGAGGAGTCGGGCGCGGGGCTGTTGGAGATAGACCGCACCCGCGATGAGCGCGAGCGCAAGACCAAGCACGATCAGCCGGTGCCGGGACGAGGGAGATGTTGCGGGGATTCCTGGACCTTCCCCTTGCGGGCGATCTCTCGGCTGAGGCCCGGCCTCGGAGACAGGAGCCGGGGAATGGGCGATGTCGGAGGCATCCTCCTCGACGGGAGCGATGAACCGGTAGCCTTTGCCGGTGACCGTCTGGATGAAACGCGGCTTCTCCGGATCGTCCCGCAGGACCAGGCGGAGCTTCCGGATCGCGGTGTTGACACTGTTGTCCACGTCAACGAAAACTTCCGGGCCCCAGACTCTTTCGACGATCTGCTCGCGCGTGACGAGCTCTCCCCTCCGTTCGACCAACACGAGGAGCAGTTCCATCGGGATGCGCTCGAGTTTGAGAGCGCGGCCGGAGCGCCGAAGCTCGTAGGCGCGGAAGTCGAGCTCGAAAACCCGGCCGAATCGGACGGGCCTGGGAATCCCGGCTGGATCGAGTTCCACGGGCAGTTCCCTGGAGCAGGGAGCGAAACTGTAACCCGGCTCCGGATTCGGGCGCAAATCCCCTGACCGGTAGCGGTTAGGCCTTCAGGAAAGCTCCAGCCACCCTACAGACCGCGTCCATTGCCGCGGTTCCGCGCCGGCGGCAGGGTGCCCGCCGAAAGGAGCACTCGCATGGACACGGGAGGTTGGGTGAAACCGGGTCGGCTCGCTTTGGGTCTCTTCCTCGGTGCGGCCGGGCTCCACGCCCAGGCCGACGTCCCTCTTTCGAACTGGACGGTGCCCCCATATGCAGCCTCCTCCGCGGGCGGCATCACCACGATGACCGACGTCACGCAGGGAATCGGGTTCGTCGGGATCACACCCTGCCGGGCCGCCGATACGCGCGGCAACGGCGCCCCGATCCAGGGGGGCATCTTTCCCGACAGCGGTCTGCGGACGTGGGACCTGACCGGGATCTGCGGCATTCCCGCGGGTGCCGATGCGGTCTCGGTCAATTTCACGGTCGTTCCAACCGTGGCGGCGCCCTCCGGGGCGTTCCTTCTGGCGTGGCCGACCGGCCAGGCGCCCCCGCCCACCGCGATCATGACTTACGGGCCGGGCCAGACGATCATCTCGAACGCGGCGATCGTGCCTCTCGGCGCCGGCGAGCAGATGCAGGTCAACGTCAGCCACTCGACTCACGTCATCATGGACGTCAACGGATACTTCACGGACGCCTACAACCCCGGGGTCCGTTTTACAGCAACCATCTCGGGGGTGGGAGGGGCGGTCCAAGGGAGAAACGTCGCGACTCTGGCGGGTGCATACGGGGTCGAGGGCAGCATTTCAACGACAACCTCGGCAAACAGCTCTGCCGGGGTGCGCGGCATCAACGACGGGACGGGAGCCGCCGGAATCGGAGTCTGGGGATCCCAGGCCGGCAGCGGCTGGGGCGTCTTCGGCGAAGCGCCGACGGGCTTCGGCGTCGTCGGGAGAGTCGCAACGGACATCGCCAACAGGGCCGGAGTGCTGGGACAGTCGGGATTCGTCACTCCGGCTGGCAGCTACTCGACGGCGGGCGTTCGTGGCGAAGGGAGAGCCGGCGTGCTCGGGGTCAGCGGAAACTTCCTGGGCGGAGGTGAAGCAGTCGTCGGGTCTCTGGTCGACGGCTTCGGCGCCGAGATCCGATACGGTTCACTCGCAACCAGTTTCGGAGTCAATCCCTCGGGCGGCAGTGCTCCCTGGGCGGTCTTCGGGGGCGGAGACATCGGCGCGACCGGGACGAAACACTTCCTCGACCCGCATCCGACCGACGCGGCCAAGGAAATCGCCTATATCTCGCTCGAAGGGCCGGAGGCCGGGACGTATTTCCGCGGGCGCTCCAAGTTCCAGAACGGCATGGCGCGGATTCCCGTGCCCGACCATTTCCGTTTCGTGACGGATCCGGAGGGTCTGACCGTGCAGATCACGCCAATTGGGGCGATGGCGAGCGTCGCCGTCCTGAAGATGGACTTGAACGAGATCGTCGTCCAGGCTTCCCGCAACGTGGAGTTCTCCTACCTGGTTCAGGGAGTTCGCTCCACGTTCAAGGACCTTTCCCCGATCCGGGAAAGCGGCGACTTCATGCCCCGGTTCGCCGACGCGAAGATGCCGGGGTGGTTGAGTCCCGCTCAAAAGCGCCTGCTCATCCAGAACGGGACCTACCGGGAGGACGGCACGGTCAATTCGGAGACCGCGCAACGTCTGGGTTGGGACAAGGTCTGGGAGCAGCGCTCCCGACCCGCGCCGCAAGCCTCCCAGCCCTAAACATCCCCCGGGCAACCGGAAAGAAAAAGCCCCGGCTCGCGCCGGGGCTTTGATTTCGAACCAGTGCAGGGAAGGGAGGATTAGTACATCCCGCCCATGCCGCCGCCGCCCGGCATCCCGGCCGGGGCCTTCTCCTTCTCCTTGATCTCGGAGACGAGGGCCTCGGTCGTGAGCATCAGGCCGGCGATGGACGCCGCGTTCTGCAGCGCGTTCTTCGTGACCTTGGTGGGGTCGATGATGCCGGACTTCAGCATGTCCTCGACCTTCTCGGTGTTGGCGTTGTAGCCGAAGTTACCGCCGCGGGTCTTCAGCTCGTTGATGATGACGGAGCCCTCGGCGCCGGCGTTCGCCACGATCTGGCGCGTCGGCTCCTCGAGAGCGCGGATCAGGATCCGGGCGCCGATTTTCTCGTCGCCCGAGAGCTCCTTGACCACCCTCTCCACCGCTTCGATGACGCGGAGGAGAGCCACACCGCCGCCGGGCACGATGCCCTCTTCGACGGCTGCCTTGGTCGCGTGCATCGCGTCCTCGACGCGGGCCTTCTTCTCCTTCATCTCGGTCTCGGTGGAGGCGCCGACCTTGATGAGCGCCACGCCGCCGACTAACTTCGCGAGCCGCTCCTGGAGCTTCTCCCGGTCGTAGTCGGACGTGGTTTCGTCGATCTGCGCCCGGATCTGCTTGACCCGGCCCGCGACCGCTTCCTGCTTTTTCTTGGAGCGGTCATCCACGACGACCGTGGTGTTGTCCTTGTCGATCGTGACCTTCTTGGCGTCCCCGAGGTCTTCCCACTTGACGCTCTCGAGCTTGATGCCCAGGTCCTCGGAGATGAGCTTCCCACCGGTCAGGATCCCGATGTCTTCCAGCATCGCCTTGCGGCGGTCTCCGAAGCCCGGCGCCTTGACGCCCGCAACCTGGAGAGTGCCGCGCAGCTTGTTCACGACGAGGGTCGCGAGGGCCTCTCCCTCGACGTCCTCCGCGATGATGAGGAGCGGCTTGCCCTGCTTGGCGATCTGCTCGAGGATCGGGAGCAGGTCCTTCATGTTGGAGATCTTCTTCTCGTAGAGCAGCACCTTGGCGTTCTCGAGAACGCACTCCATCCGCTCGGAGTCGGTGATGAAATACGGCGAGAGATACCCGCGGTCGAACTGCATCCCCTCGACGACCTCGAGCGTGGTCTCGAGGCCCTTCGCCTCCTCGACCGTGATCACGCCGTCCTTGCCGACCTTGTCCATCGCCTCGGCGATGATCTTTCCGATCTCGGAGTCGTTGTTCGCCGAGATCGTCCCGACGTGCGCGATGTCCTTGCCCTCGACCGGCTTGGAAAGCTTGTCGAGCGCCTCGACCGCGGAGCGGACCGCGCGATCGATTCCGCGCTTCAGCTCCATGGGGTTGCCGCCGGCGGTCACGTTCTTGATGCCCTCGCGGTAGATCGCCTGGGCGAGTACCGTCGCGGTGGTCGTACCGTCTCCGGCGACGTCGGAGGTCTTCGAAGCGACCTCGCGGACCATCTGGGCGCCCATGTTCTCGAGCGAGTCCTGGAGCTCGATCTCCTTGGCGACGGTGACGCCGTCCTTGGTGATCGTGGGCGAACCGAACTTCTTCTCGATGACGACGTTGCGGCCCTTCGGCCCCAGCGTCACTTTGACGGCGTCCGCGAGCTTGTTGACGCCGTGAAGGATGCGCTGCCGCGCTTCCTCGCCGTACGAAATCGTTTTTGCTGCCATGTCTTTTTCTTCTCCTTCGACTTACTTCTCGACGACCGCGAGAACCTCGTCCTCACGCAGGATCAGGTGCTCTTCGTCGTCGATCTTGATTTCGGTGCCGGCGTACTTGCCGATGAGGATGCGGTCGCCCTTCTTGACGTCGAGCGGGAACTGCTTGCCGTCCTCGTTGATCTTTCCCTTTCCGACGGCGACGACCTCGGCCTCCATCGGCTTCTCTTTCGCGGTGTCGGGGATGATGATGCCCCCCTTGCGCGACTCCTTTTCCTCGACCCTCTTGACCAGAATCCGGTCGTAAAGCGGACGAATCTTCATTCCTACTCCTCCTGTCAGGTTCTTCGGATTGCCCCGGAACCCATCTCCGTGACGGGCGAGGCGAGTTGGATATTAGCACTCCTCCTCGACGAGTGCTAGCAGCCGGCGCCGGTTCTCGCCGAATGTCCCCGGGACTATAGAAACTACTGAGGATGCGTTGGTTGCACCCCGGCGTCGGCCCGGATGGCCCGCTCGAGGTCCGCCGCGACGCGGTCTTCGGGGTGCCGCGTCCGGTAGTTTCCGAGCACCGCCAGAGCCTCGGAGGTCTGCCCCGCCGTCGCCAGCGCCCCGGCCAGGTTCCGGTACGCGTCGGCGAGGTTCGGATCGAGCGACGCGGCCTTCCGGAAGAGCGGAATCGCGTCGGCGATCCGGCCCTCCCACTTGGCGATCACCCCCAGACCCTCGTAGCCGCCGGCGAACTCGGGACGGAGCCGAACGACCTCCCGGTACTGCGCCTCGGCCTCTTCCAGCCGCTTCTGCCGCGCGAGCGCGGTCGCGAGGAGATAGCGGAGCTCGCCGTCTTTCGGCTCGGCCTCGACGGCCGCACGCCCGTGCTCGATCACCGCTTCGGGTCTCCCCTCCCGGTCGTCGAGCGCCGCCAGGACCCGGGCCGGCCCCGCGAAGGATGGGGCCAGCCGCAAGGCGACATCGAGCTCCGAGCGGCCGGTGACTGCGTCTCCCTGGCCGAGAGCGGACTGACCCCGTGCGAACCGGGCCATCGCGCTCCGCGGAAAGAGCACCGCTTCGTGCGCCACCGCGGCGCGCTCTCGCTCCGAAGGTACCGCGCGGCCGCGCGCTCCGAGCAGGAAGATCGCCAGGGCGGGGACGCCGAAGTAGGCCATCGCATGCAGCGCCCCGCGCCATTGCGAGGCCGGCGCGGGGGCCACTTTCGAGGAAACGGCCGCATCGTCCCGAATGGCGAGCGCCTGCCGAACCTCCTTCGAACGCACCTTCCAGATGAACGAGTCGACGTAGAAGTGCAGGAGAAGTGACGCGATGCCGATCGACCCGATGATCTGAGCCGTCCGCTCCGCATCGACTCCGTTCAGGCGGTACCCGGAGGAGGAGAGCGCGATGGCCCCCAGGCCGTACAGCGCGATGAGGGAAGCGAAGAGCAGGATCCCGCCGCGCTTTCCGAACAGCGACCGGTAAAAGGAACCCGGCTTCGTCGAGTCGCGCCGGATCGAAAGGTTCCCGTAGATCCAGACCATGAAGAAGTACTGCATCGCGTGGAAGAGATTCTGGACGGAGTTCGCGCGATACCAGCTCGGCGCCTGGTAGGACCAGACGAGCACGGAAAAGGCGACCAGGTGGAGCAGGTGCTTCTGCGGCGTCGAGATCTTCTGGTCGCGCCAGAGCCGGACCGCGTTCACGACGTAAGCCAGAAGAAGCGCGGCGCTGACGGCGAGCAGGCTCCACTTCACCGCTTTCCACGAGGCCGGCGTGAGCAGGTCGAAAACCGGCAGACCGGCCTTGCGGAACGACCGGGCGATCGCCTGCATCCACGAGTCCGACCAGGCCACCACGGTGACGTACCAGGTGAGCGCGCATGCGAGGTCGAGCCGGGCGGAGCGCCGGTCGCGGTCCCCCGCCTTCGCCGCGTAGATCCGACCGAAGCCGTGCTGCTGCATCGCGACGTGCCAAAGGTCGAACGTCGCGGCGATCGTCAGCGCGACGGCACCCAGCCCCGCCGCCGTGGGAAGGATCACGAGCGCGGGGATCGCGAAGACCGACACCCAGAGCCGTCCTTTGTGGCGGCGATAGACCTCCGGCTCTCCGAAGGCGCGGATCCAGCCGGGCATGTGATGTCCCGTGACGATCAGGCCGAAGAGCACCGAGAAGATCGCGAGGTCCGAGAGACCCGACCACTTCCAGAGCGCCTGCATGACGACGAGCGCGAGGATCGGGCAGAGGATGATCCAGAGGTTGTCGGCGAAGCGCCCGGCGATGAAGGGGGACAGGATCGCGGCGCCATCCTTCCGGACGCGGGCGCCGCGGGGCGCGAGAGTCGCCTGAGCGCGGGAAGCCACCGAGGGAATCTTACGCGGAGAGCGAAGAAATCCGACCCGTATACTCACGCCTCATCGATCGGGAGAAATCGGAATGAAGACGGCTCTCATCACCGGAATCAACGGCCAGGACGGCTCCTACCTCGCCGAGCATCTGCTCGCTCACGATTACAAGGTCTTCGGGCTCGTCCGCCGCACCAGCATCCGGAACCTCGAGCGGGTCTCCCACCTCCTCGAGCAGATCGAGCTCTTGAACGGCGACCTTCTGGACCAGAACTCGCTCATCAACGCGGTCGCGGAAGCCCAGCCCGACGAGATCTACAACCTGGCGGCGCAGTCGTTCGTGCCGGCGTCGTTCTCGCAGCCCGTGCTGACCGGGGAGTTCACCGCGCTCGGCGTCACCCGGATGCTCGAGGCGATCCGCATCGTGAACTCGAAGATCCGGTTCTACCAGGCGTCCTCCTCGGAGATGTTCGGAAAGGTGCAGTCGGTCCCGCAGGACGAGGACACGAAGTTCCATCCGCGTAGCCCCTACGGGGTCGCGAAGCTGTATGGCCACTGGATCACGGTCAACTTCCGAGAGTCGTACGGGATGTACGCAGTCTCCGGGATCCTCTTCAACCACGAATCTCCCCGGCGCGGCACGGAGTTCGTCACGCGCAAGATCACGCTCGCCGCCGCGCGGATCGCGGCCGGCAAACAGAAGGAGCTCCGGCTCGGCAACCTGGACGCCCGGCGGGACTGGGGTTTCACGGGCGACTTCGTCGAAGCGATGCGTCTGATGCTCCAGCAGGCGGAGCCGAAAGACTACGTCATCGGCACCGGCGAGACCCACACCGTCCAGGACTTCGTGCAGGCGTCTTTCGACCACGTCGGGCTCGACTGGCGCAAGCACGTCGTGATCGATCCGAAGCTCGTCCGCCCGGCGGAGGTCGACCTGTTGATCTCCAATCCCCGGCGGGCCCGGGAGGACCTCGGCTGGACTCCGAAGGTGAGCTTCAACGAGCTCGTCCGGATGATGGTGGACGCCGACGTCGCGCTCACGCAACGGGGGCTCGACTCGGGCCAGTAGCGTTCGCGCTCGGTGACGTTCGTCACACTTCTCCGCGAAATCGTGCGTTGATTCGAGCCTTCCCGAGGTTTACGATCGGCCCAATTCCGGCGGCCTGCGGACCTTGGAGGAGGAGGCGGCCATCGATTCCGTGGCAAGTGGTGTACGGGATGCGGTCTTAACCGCAATGGCGCACCCCTGTTCACCCCCACACACAACCGGATCGAAAGGAGGCGGGAAACCCAGACTTTCGTCGCTCGTCGTCAGAAGCCTTCGAAAGCCTTAAAGGAGGGAATCGAAATGAAGTTCTCGAAACAACTCGGTTTCGGAATCACTCTCCTGCTTCTCGCCTCCGGTTTCGGCCTTGCCCAGAACATTCCCCTGAACAACTGGACCGTTCCGCCCTACGCGCAGTCGTCGCACAGCGGCGGCATCACGACTATGACCGACGTGACGTCTCCCCGGGCATTCGTCGGCGTTCAGCCCTGCCGCGTCGCCGATACCCGTGGAAATGGCGCGCCCATCCAGGGCGGGATCTTCCCCAACAGCGGCCTGCGCACATGGGACGTCACCGGCATCTGCGGGATCCCCGCCGGCGCCGATGCGATCTCGGTGAACTTCACCGTCGTTGCGGCCGCCGGAATCCCGGCCGGCTCGTTCCTGCTGGCCTGGCCGACTGGCCAGGCGCCCCCGCCCACCGCGATCATGACTTATGGGCCGGGTCAGGTCATTTCGAACGCGGCGATCGTGCCGCTCGGCCCGGGTGAGCAGCTGAACGTCAACGTCAGCGGAAGCACCCACGTGATCATGGACGTCAACGGCTATTTCTCCGACAGGCTGCAGGATCCGACCCACTTTCTGGAGATTGACAACAACTCCACCGGGTACACGATTCGTATCGACAACGCATCCACATCCTGCAACGGCGCCTGCGGGCTGAGAGCGACCACGGCGAGCGGCTGGGCCGTCTCGGGTTACTCTCCGACTGACGTCGGTGTGAGGGGCGATTCAGACAGCTATAACGGCGTGTGGGCGCAGGCGACGAACTGGGACGCGCTCGCGGCCTTCGGCGGGCGAGACGGCGGCTATCTCCAGGGCGCGCGGCACGGGGCCATCGGCACGTCGACCAATACAACCGATGCCGTATACGGCGTCATCGGAAGCGGTGTCTCCGCCAACGTCTTTTCGGCAGGCGTCTCCGGTCAGGTCAACCACGCGGCCGCGAATGCGGCTCGGTTCATCAACAGCGGTCTTTCCAACGCGGACGTCTATGTCGGGACCAATTCCGGCGGCGTCGAATATGGTGTCCTGGCGCCCAACCTCAGGCTCCAAGCCGGTTCGCTCGTCATCACGGGGGCCACGAAGAACTTCGCGGCGCCTCACCCCGAAGACCCTTCGAAGGAGATCAAGTACGCCTCCGTTGAAGCTCCGACGGTGGACGTCTATTTCCGGGGAACCGCGGAGCTCGTCAACGGAATCGCGCGGATCGCGATCCCGGATCACTTTCGTTTCACGGCGCGGGAAGGGACCTACATGACGACGCTGACGCCAGTCGGTCGATCGGTTACCCTGAGCGTCGATCAGGAAGGTCCTGACGGAATCGTTGTTCGCGGCTCAGGAACCACTCGATTCCACTATGTCGTTTTCGCCGAGCGTGCCGAAATAGAAGGCTTCGAGCCCGTCCAGCGAAACGAAAGCTTCACTCCCGAAATGCTCGAAAGAGGTGGCGGTCCTCAGCACCTTCCGGCACCGACGAGAGCACTTCTCGTGCGGAACGGGACCCTGAATCCCGACGGCACGTATAACCTCGAAACGGCGCGCGCCCTGGGCTGGACGATTCCCGAGCGTCCGACAGTGGCTCCGGCGCCCATTCCGAACCCCTGATCTTCTCTTGACGACTCGGTTTGGGCCGCGGCGACGCCGCGGCCTTTTTTTTGGCGAGCCGAAGATCTTCCAGCCGCGGCGTTCGTCTCGGCTTCGCCCGGAATTTACAGAACGCCTGTGATACCAGTCACAGCGCCTTCTCACACCTTGGAATTCGTTGCGTTTGCACCAGGCCGGCGCTAGCATTTCTCCATTCCGGCGGCCTGCGGACCTGGGGGAGGAGGCGGCCATCGATTCCGTCGCAACTGGTGTACCGGGCGCGGTCTTGCCCGCGGGGGCGGCAGCTTGCTCTATCCCTGACATTTCAACCGGATCGAAAGGAGGCGGGACACGACAATTGCTCTCGCGGTAAGAACTTGGAGAGGTCTAAAGGAGGTACTCGGATGAAGTCTCCCAAATGGATCGGATTCGGGATCGTTCTGCTGCTTCTCGTCTCAGGCGTCCTCGTCGCTCAGGACATACCGCTCAACAACTGGACCGTTCCGCCTTACACGCAGTCGTCGCACAGCGGCGGCATCACGACGATGACCGACGTCACAACCGCTCATCCGTTCGTCGGCGTTGCGCCCTGCCGCGTCGCCGATACCCGTGGCAATGGCGCTCCGATCCAAGGCGGCATTTTTGCCAACAGCGCCGAGCGCACGTGGGATCTCACCGGAATCTGCGGAATTCCCGCGGGCGCGGAGGCGATCTCGGTGAACTTCACCGTCGTCGCCGCGGCCGGGATCCCGGCCGGCTCCTTCCTGCTCTCCTGGCCCACCGGAGGATCACCCCCGCCGACGGCGATCATGACCTACGGCCCGAACCAGGTTCTCTCGAACGCGGCGATCATCGTGCTCGGCCCGGGCGAGCAGGTCGAGATCAACGTCAGCGGAAGCACGCACATCATCATGGACGTCAACGGCTATTGGGCTCCGATCGCGGCTGCCGCGAACAACGCCCTCGTCTGGGAGACGAGCAATACGGGCACGTTCGGAGCGGCGCGGATCCGCAACCTCGGAACTGGCCCGAACGTGCACGGCGTGACGGCGTTCACGGACTCGGTCGGCGCGGGTTCCGCCGGTCTGTTCGGACAAGCGACGGCGACGACGGCCACCGAAGTCTACGGGGTTCGGGGCCTCTCAGCCAGCAGCGGCGGGGACACGGCCGGCGTTTTCGGAGTCGCAGATTTCCGACCCGACGACAACTCTACTTGGAGCAAGGCCGGCGTCCGAGGGGAGAGCGCCGAGGGCTTTGGAGTGTTCGGCATCAGCGAGTACAGCGCGGTGCGGGGTCTCCTGACCGCGAATACAACCGGTGTCGGCCTCGCCAACGGCTACCTCGGTAACTCCTTCGGCGTCGACCCGAGTGGCGGCGGTGCCCCATGGGCGGTGTTCGGGCTCGGGGACATCGGGGCGAGCGGGACGAAGTTCTTCGTGGAACCCCACCCCACCGACGCCTCGCTCGTAATCAAATACGCCACGCTCGAAGGGCCCGAGGTGGGGACCTATTTCCGCGGCCGTGCGAAGTTCGATCGTGGCACGGCGACGATCTCCGTGCCCGAAACTTTCCGGATGGTGACTTCCGAGGAAGGGCTGAGCATCCAGGTGACACCGATCGGGGAAATGGCCACGGTTGCGGTCGTGCAGCTCAGCCTCGACAAGATCGTCGTCAAGGGATCTCGCAACGTGGAGTTCTTCTACACGGTCAACGGCGTCCGCCGGGGCTTCGAGCAGATGCAGGTTCTCGCGCACGACTTCATGTTCGTGCCCGATTCGAAGGACGCGCCGATTCCGGCATGGTTGAGTTCCCATGAGAGACAGAGTCTCATCTCAAACGGAACGTACACGCCCGATGGCAAGGTCAACGCAGAGACCGCGCAGCGCCTCGGATGGGATCGGATCTGGGAAGCTCGGGCTCATCCGCAACCTCGCCCGGAACCCAGCACGCCCTGACCAGGTGGATCTCTGAATCTCGAAGGCCGCGGCGGGCGCCGCGGCCTTTTTTTGCCGCGCAATCTCTTGAACCGTCGCTCCTGCTCCGTTATCGTGTTTCCGGCTTGAACGTTTTCCCTCTGGCGCGCCGGTGCCCGGGGAGGGTCGTCGGCGCGCGGCGGGCTCTCCTCGGATTTCTCGGAGGTCTGCTCTTCCTCTCCGGGCAGGCTCCGGCGGCCACCTACTCGGTCGCGCGGTTCTCCGACACGCCGATCGTCTCGGGTCTCTCTTCCCCCACCGACCTCGCGTTCCTGCCGGACGGACGGATCCTCATCCTGGAGAAGGCGGGCCGCGTCCGGATCGTCGTGAACGGAGTGCTGCAGGCAACTCCGGCCCTCGACATCACCGGGATCGTGGACGACTTTTCGGAGAGGGGCCTGCTCGGGATCTGCCTCCACCCGAACTTCGCAGCGACCGGCTGGATCTACCTGTACTACACGACGAACGCCCCCCGGAACCAGATCTCGCGCTTCACGCTGACCGGGAACACGATCAGCGCTGCGAGCGAATTGCCCATCCTCCAGGACATCGAGGCGACCAACGGCAACCACAACGGCGGCACGATTGCGATCGGGCCGGATGGAAAACTCTGGGCCGCGCCGGGAGACTCCGGGACCGGAGGGGCCAAAGCCCAGGATCTCGCGGCGGCAAGCCCGAGCCGGTTCAACGGGAAGGTCCTGCGGATGGAGCTCGACGGCTCCCCCGCGGCCGGCAACCCGTTTCTCGGGGACGCAACCAAGGAGCCTCGGATCTGGGCGTACGGGTTTCGGAATCCGTTTCGATTCTCGTTCCGCCCGAATGGTTCGCTCTACGTGGGCGACGTCGGCCAGTCGACCCGGGAAGAGCTCGACGTCGTCACGGCCGGCGGCAACTACGGCTGGCCCTATATGGAAGGCTTCATCCAGCAGCCGGGTGGTCCGGGGCCGTGTCCCGTGACGACGACCTGCCTTCCGCCGGTCTTCGACTACATCCGTTCGGTCGGGACCACGATCATCGGCGGCGTCTTCGTGACCGGCAACGCCTACCCCACTCTTACGGGCCGGTACGTCTTCGGCGACAACGGCTCGAGCTGGATCAAGTGGCTGGAGTTCGACGGGAACGACGCGTTGATCGGGACGCCGCCGACGGCGCCTTCTCCGGCCCTTCACGACCTGGCGACGGCGGCGTCGGGCCCCGTCGCTTTCCACCCGGCGCCCGACGGGAACCTCTACTACATCGGGATCAACACCGGAACCGTCTATCGCATCGACTACGCGCGGGATTTCTTCACCGTCACGCCCTGCCGCGTCTTCGACACGCGGGACCCCGCGGGACCGTGGGGAGGGCCGAGCCTCATCGGGGGCCAGGATCGCACGTTCGCGATCGCCGGCCGCTGCGGTATTCCGTCGACGGCGCGCGCCGTCTCGGTCAACGTGACCGTGACCGGCCCGACCGCGCCCGGCTTCCTGACGCTCTTCCCGGCCGGCGGGCCGCCGCCGCTCGCGAGCACGATCAACTTCCGCGCGGGTCAGACCCGCGCGAACAACGCGGTCGTGACCCTCGGCGGGGCGGGGGACATCGTCGTCCGGGCAGGCATGGCCTCCGGGAACGTCCACGTGATCCTGGACGTCAACGGCTACTTCGACTGACGCTTTTTCTGGACTCTCGGCCCCTACTGGGTTAGCTTCGGAGCCGACTCAAGTCTGTCAATCGGAACCGGGAGTGCTGACAAATCACGGCCGCGGGCCGGAGATTTGCTCGACCAAGCTACTTTCTATCAATGGGTTGCTCATTTTCCGGGGTGGCGCGGAAGTTGCCTTTCTTTCCCCCTGAATCCAATCCGGTTTATCCACTTTCGGGGTACTCGAGGAGAGGCATGTGAAGTCACTGGCCGCGCTCATCGCCCTTGCCGGGGCGCTGCCGCTTTCCGCCGCTTCCCTGCCGAGCCCGCTGCGCTACTTCACCCACCCCGGCATCGCGGTCGAGCGCGCGGCGGCCGCCGGCGAGCGTCTACTCGACCTCGACCCGCGTGGCCTGGCTCGTCTCCGGCAGATTCCCGACCGCGAGGCCTTGACGCTCGAGAACTTTCCCTTTGCGCCGGGTGCGACCGGGAACCTCATCCTGGAGCGTTTCGAGATCGTCTCCCCGGACGGCCGGCTGATCGTCGAGGGACCCGACGGTGAGACGTCGCGGCCGCTTGCCCGCGGCATCCACTTCGAGGGTCACCTCGAGGGGGAGCCGGACTCCCGCGTCTACGTCGGCGTGCCGGGTGATTTTCTGGTGGCTGTCCTCCAGACGAGCGCCGGGCTCGTTTACGTGGGGCCGGACGGCCCGACGGAGGGACCGATCCAGCACGTCGTCCGGCGTTCCGACTCGCTCCGCTCGGTCGAACTCGCGCCGCTCGACTGGCACTGCGACGCCGACGACCTGACTCCTCCGCCGATCGAACGCTCGGGCCCGGGTCTGCGAGCGGAAACCGTGGCGGCCGTGTCCCGGCCGGCGGCGGCCTCCCTGTCCGCGCTCGCCGCGACGACGCTGAAAGACGCCGCGATCTCGATCGAGACCGACCAGGAGCTCCTGGCGAAGTTCCCCGGCGGCCTCGACGCCATGACCTCCTACATCACGACGCTGATGGCGCAGAACTCGGTCATCTACCAGCGCGACCTCGGTGTCCACCTGACGGTCAACCGGATCCAGGCCTGGACGTCGACCGACCCGTACGTCAAGACCGACACGCGCGGCCAGCTCGACGAGGTCGGCGACTGGTGGCATGCCAATCGGCCGAAGAGCTCCTATCCGCGAACGGTCGTCACCTTTCTGAGCGGAAAATCCGTGACCGGCGGAATTGCGTGGCTGGACGTGCTCTGCGCCAACGACTTCTCCCAGAGCAATCACTGGGGAGGCGGGTACGGCGTGGTCCAGATCAACACGAGCTGGCCCTCCAACCTGTGGGACCTGCTGGCGACCGCCCACGAGCTGGGACACAACTTCGGTTCTCCCCACACGCATTGCTACAGCCCGCCGATCGACATGTGCTACTCGGGCGAGAGCGGTTGCTACAGCGGGACGGTGGTGAACCCCGGGCCGCTCGGCGGCACGATCATGAGCTACTGTCACCTGCTCGTGGGGGGCTACGGGAACATCGACATGCGGTTCCATCAACGGTGCATAACCGAGCAGATGCTGCCCGAGATCAACGCCGTCGCCTGCCTGACCGACATGGCCGCGCCGGCGCCGGTCGCGACGAAGTTCTACACGGTCACCCCGTGCCGCGTGGCCGACACGCGCAACCCGACCGGACCCTACGGTGGACCGGCGATAGCCGCCAACTCGGACCGGACGTTCGCCGTCGGAGGACAGTGCGGGGTTCCCACGACCGCCACGGCCGTTTCGTTGAACGTCAGCGTCACCCAGCCGAGCGCGCTCGGATACCTCCGGCTCTACGCGGGCGGGACCTCCCTGCCGAACGCGACCGCGATCAACTACCGCGCGGGGCAAACCCGCGCCAACAACGGATTTGCGCCTCTGGGGACGGCCGGGACTCTGGCCGTCCACTGCGATCAGCCTTCCGGAAACGTGCAGGTTATAATCGATGTTAACGGCTATTTTCAGTAGGATTAGGAGACCATGATGAACAGATCTCAGTTGGTTCGCTTTTCGTTCCTCTTCGCCGCGGCGACCTTTTTGACGGTCTCCGCAGCCCGAGCCGTTGGACCGCTGCAGTTCTACTCCGTCACGCCGTGCCGCATCGCCGACACGCGCGCCGCCGTCGGAGTGAACGGGGGACCGATCCTTTCGCACGGCGTGATCCGCAACTTCGCCGTCTACACGACCCCCGCGAACTGCGGCTTGCCCGCGGACGGCACGGTCAAGGCCGTCACGCTGAATGTGACCGTCGTCAACCCGACCAGCCTGGGCCACCTGACGGTCTTCCCGTACAACACGACGGTTCCGGTCGTTTCGACCATCAACTACGCAGCGGGCGAGCCGGCTCTCGGAAACGGCGCCATCGTTCCGGTGACGAACGATCCGAACTTCCAGATCTCCGTCCTCCCGGTCCTGGTCGGAACCGGCAACACGGTGCACGCGATCATCGACATCACGGGTTACTTCAAGTAATCGAAATCCGGAAACCGGCGATCGGCAAAACTCGTTGACGGAAGCGACGGAGGCGATTTCGCCGCCGTCGTTTCTCTCGTCCGTCGCGGAATCCGCGAGGGACCCGTTCTCCCGGCCGATCGCCGTCTCCGAGTGGCCATGACCCGAACAACGGACGCGATTCGAAAGGCCGCATGAGGAGAAATCCGCTCCTTCCTGCGCTTCTCCTGCTGGCGACGCTCCCCGCCGCCGCCCGGGCGGCGCTGAACACGCCCCCTCTCCGAGCGGGTTGGCCCGTGGCACTGGCCGGCGCCGGAACCGTCCGCGTGAGCCAGCCGGCGGTGGGAGACCTCGACAACGACGGCGTGAAGGAGATCGTGGTCGGCACGGTGAATCGGAAGGTCTACGCCCTCCGGGCCAACGGAACGGTCATGCCGGGCTGGCCCGTCACCGTGAGCGCCGAAGTGAACTCGAGCCCCGCGCTCGCAGACATCGATGGCGACGGATTCCTCGACGTCGTGGTGGCCTGCGGGTCGAATTTCGATTCCACAGGGAACGGGCGGCTCTACGTCTTCCGGCGCGACGGAACCCTCATCTGGTCGTTCACGCCGGTCGACGAAAACGGCGACGGACATCCGGAGGGGATCTACTCGACGCCCGCCATCGGGGACATCGATGGCGACGGGGACAACGAGATCGTTTTCGGATGCTGGGACTTCCGGGTTTACGTCCTGCGCAAGGACGGTACGCCGATGCCCGGTTTCCCGCCGAATCCGTCCGGCCTCGGACACGGGATCCGCGACACGATCTGGTCCTCGCCCGCGCTCGCCGACCTCGACGGCGACGGAAAGCTCGAGGTCATCATCGGGGCGGACACGCACGCGGAGGGCCCGCCGATCAACACGCCGGACGGCGGCGCGATCCACGTCTTCCGCTGGAACGGGACGGAACTGCCGGGTTTCCCGCAGTACGTGAACCAGACGATCGTGTCGTCGCCGGCGGTGGGCGACATCGACGGCGATGGATACCTCGACATCGTCGTGGGGGGCGGCATCTACTACCCGGGCGCGGTCGGCCACCAAGTCTACGCGTGGAAGCGGGACGGGACGTTCGTTCCGGGCTGGCCGGTCACGACGACCGGCCAGGTCCTCGCCTCTCCGACTCTCGCGGACCTGACGGGCGACGGAAAACCCGAGGTGATCGTCGGCGACCAGCCGGAGGGGACGGCCGGCCCCTACCTCTACGCGTTCCGGGGAAACGGAACGCAGCTCTTCAAGATGCAGCCGAAGAGCTATTTCGGAACGAGCCCGAACGTCGGAGATCCGATCGTGGCCGACGTGACCGGCGACGGCCAGGTCGAAATCCTGGTGGCCGTCAACACTGAGATCGCGGTGATCGATCGGACCGGCGTGCAACTCACCGACCCGGGCCCTCCCGGGAACGATCCCCGCCCGACCTATTACACGGAGACCGCAGTTTCCGGGGTGGTCGTCACGGACCTCGACCACGACGGAGTTCTCGACGTCATCGCCGCGTCCGGTACCCCGTTCCCGTCTCCGACCGCCGCCGCGGTCTACGTCTGGAACCCGGCCGCGGTCGGACCGGCTCCGTGGCCCGCGTTTCGCGGCGACCCGCAGCAGCGGCGCGGCTACGAGGGGGCGATCATCGGTGCGGGCACGCGATTCTTCACGTTGACTCCGTGCCGGCTCTTCGACACGCGGGGCGGCTCCTCGCTCAAGGCCGGCGGCATGGCGGTCGCCGGAGTCGCGGCGCGATGCGGAGTTCCCCCGGGCGCCGAGGCGGTCGCCCTGAACGTCACGATCGTCCTCCCCGGAACTGCCGGCAACCTCCGCCTCTTCCCGGACGGGATTCCGACGCCGCTTTCGTCCACGATCAACTTCCGCGCGGGCCAGGTCCGCGCGAACAACGCGGTGCTCGCGCTCTCCCCCTTCGGGAACCTGCGCATCTTCTGCGACATCCCGACGGGATTCGCGGACGTGATCCTGGACGTCACCGGATACTTCCAGTAACCGCGTTTTCCGGAGCGCGCGCCGCCGCGATCAGCCTCGCGAGCCGCCTCTGGGAAGACTCGGAGTCTTCCGCTTCCAGGATCGCGACGTAGCCCGGCGCCGCCGGAACCGGCCGCCCGGGAAGGCCGGCGCGAGCCGCCCACCCGGCGAGATCCTTCTCGTCCCGGCCGAGGAGAGCGAGCTTCCCGGCCGCGGCCGGCAGGGTCCGGCCGTAGCCGTAGAAGTCGAACAGCCGCTGGAACGGGACCGCGCGGATGCGTTCGCCCGACAGGAAGTTGACCGGGTAGACGGTCCAGTATTCGCCGCAGACCCAGCGGACGCCGTTCGATCCCAGGAAGGCGAGGAGGACGCGGTCGTCCCGCTGGTGCTGGGCCCACTCCCGGCGCTCTTTCGTCCATGGCCAGTAGTAGCCGGAGAGGTGGAAGCCCACGACGACCAAGGCCAGGAGAAATGCAACCATTTGGTTGCGCTTTGACACGGCCGCGACGAGGAGGCCCAGGGACGCGGCGGCGACGAACCAGAGCGGCAGGACGTAACGCACTGTCGGGCCCGGCGCCTGGCCCGGCGCGGAGAGGATGAAGAGTGTCGCGACCGTGACTGCAACGAGTACGAGGAGCGCAACGTTCTTCCCCGATCCGGGCCGATCCCGCAGCGCCAGCCTCGGCGCCGCGAACAGAAGCAGCAGCGCCGCGACGACCGCGAGCGTCGCCGGCAGCCGGAGAGCTCCCTCGCGCGGAGTGACCGGTCGCTCGGGGCCGAGCGGGTTGACTCCGGCGACGAGCTCGACCGCGGTCTCCCGGAGAAAGCGCCGCGCCGTGGCGAGGACGCCGGGGCCCGGCTCGGCCGGCGCGAAGTTGGTCCACAGCGTCACCCAGCGGTAGCGCAGGTTGTAGACGAGCCAGGGCGCGGCCCCGACGGCGAAGCCCGCCGACGCCGGGAGAAGGACCCGCCGCCACGTCACCGAACGGCGGTGAAAGAGGACGAGCCACGCGATCGCGGGAACCGTGCAGCCGAGCGTCAGCAGGGAGTTCCACCACCCGAGGCCGATCGAGACCCCGAGCGCAAACGGCGTCCAGCGGTCCGCACCCCGCCGGGCAATACGCGCCGCGAGCCAGAGCGTCGTGACGGAGAGCAGCACCGTTTCGGGATAGCTGTTCGGCAGGTAGGTCCAGGCGAGGTAGGCCGGCGAGGGAAACACCAGGAAGACGAGCGAGAAACAAGCCACCTTCTCGGAATCGAAGAGCTCGCGCACGAAGAGGTAGAAGACGGCCGGAACGAGAGTCCCGCACACGATCGGGACGATCGAGAGCGTGGCCCGGGTCGCGCCGAAGAGCGCGAAGAGCGCCGCGTGGAAGTAGGCCTCGAGCGCGCCGATCTGCACGCCCGAAAAGAAGACGACGAGATCCCCTCCCCGGATCGCGAGAGCCCGCAGACCCATGTTCAGCGAGTCGGCGTCCGGAACGAACTTGTGAGTCGGGAACGCGTACGCGATCCGGACGACCGCCCCGAGGACGAGAAGCACGATGGCCGCCGTCCTCCCCTTTCGATCCGGATCCTCCCGTGAATCGCGCACCGAACCTCCGGCATCGAGGTTACACTCCATGCGCGACGATCGAACCGAAACGAAATCTCCGGGAGATGCCGGCGGCTCGAAACAACCGGTCCGCGTTCCGGCTCATCCCGATCCTCCTTCTGGGCGCCGCGGTCCAGGCGTACTCGCTCGCCCGCGGTCTCGTCCCCTGGAGCTCGGACCAGGGAATCGTCTCGCTCATGGGACGGCACATCGCGCTCGGCGTGGCGAACCCCATCTTCTGCTACGGGTCGTACTACGGCGGGACGCTCGAGCCGCACCTGACCGCCGTCGTGTTCTCGACGCTCGGCATCAACCGCTCTACCTACCGCTTTTCGCTGATGCTCTTCCTCGCCGCGATCCTCGCGATCGTTTTCGCGATCGCTCGCCGCTACTTCGGCCGGGACGCGGCGGTCTTCGCCGCGGGATACCTCGCATTTCCCCCGTTCTATTTCCTGCTGAAGGGCCTGACGTCCGACGGTGCCTACGACTCGCTGGCCTTCCTGGGAGGGCTCATTGCGTACGCCGCGCTCCGCGCCGACGAAGCGATCGAGACCGGGACTCCGGCCCGCCGGTGGTTCGGGCTCCTCGGACTCGCTTTCGGACTCGCGTGGTGGGTCCACCCGCTCTCCCTCTACTTCGGCATCGCGGTCGTCGCGTGGTTCCTGATCGTGCGGCCCGCGATCTTCCGGCGCCTGCGAGACGTTCCCGCGTTCCTCTTCTCCTTCTTCGCCGGCAGCCTGCCGTGGTGGGTCGGAAACGTGGGCCGGGGCTGGCCGAGCTTCTCGACGCACGAGGCGACGACGCTCCCCCTGCGCCAGGCGTTGCTCGGCTTCTTCCGCTTCTTCGGCGAGGCGGTGCCGGTCCTCTTCGGCGCGAGGTCGTTCTACGCCGCGAAGCCGAGCTTCCCGGGGGCCGGCGTGGTCGCGCTCCTGATCTACGCGGCGCCGATGGTCGCGACCGTCGTCCGCATCGCGAAAGCCGGTGTGCGCCGGCGTAAGAAGGGAACGCTCCCCGAGGATGTCCGCGAGTCGCGCGTGCTGCTCTTCCTGCTCATCCTGGTCCTCTCGATGCACGCGTTCACCAGCTTGAGTCAGCGGACCTACGAGCAGGAGCCGCGATTCCTCTTTCCGGTCTACGTTCCGTTTTCCGTGCTCTTCGGCTACTGGATGGTTCGCCTCTTCCGGGCGCGGCGGGCCGTGACGTTCGGCGCGGTTGCCGCCCTCGTCGGGTTTCACGCGATCGGCCTGGCGAGAA
>JBKPMI010000054.1:0-12821 GCA_046732075.1 Acidobacteriota bacterium
CTTTTCGGCCTCCTCGAGCTCGCGAGACGGCGCGACGTTCCGAACGTACGGGTCCACGTGTTCACCGACGGACGCGACACCCCGCCGAGATCGGCGCTCGGTTACGTCGCACGCCTGGAGAAGGAGCTCGCCGAAAAAGGCGGAAAGATCGCGACCGTTTCGGGCCGCTACTACGCCATGGACCGGGACTCGCGGTGGGACCGGATCGCCCTCGCCTGGGAAGCGCTCCGTTTCGGGCGCGGCGAGCGGGCGGCGAGCGCCAGCGCCGCGATCGAGGCGGGTTACGCGCGCGGCGAGTCGGACGAATTCCTGCGGCCCGCTGTGATCGACGGCGTGGGCCCCTCCGGAACCATTCGGGACGGCGACTCGGGCGTCTTCTTCGACTTCCGGGCGGATCGCGCGCGCCAGTTGACGCGCGTCTTCACGGACCCGGAGTTCTCCGAGTTCGATCGCGGGAGCAGGCCCTCCATCCTCTTCGTCTGCTTCACCGAGTACCGCAAGGAGTTCGGCCTTCCGGTCGCCTTCCCGACCCCGCGCCTCGATCACATCCTCGCGCAGGTGTGGGCGGAGACCGGCGTGCGAAACCTGCGGCTCGCGGAGACCGAGAAGTACGCGCACGTGACGTACTTCTTCAACGGCGGGATCGAGCCGCCCTACCCCGGCGAGGAACGGATTCTCGTCCCCTCCTGGCGGGGCGCGACCTACGACCTCCATCCCGAGATGAGCGCGGCGGAGATCACGGCGGAGGCCGTGAAGGCGATGGCGTCGGACCGCTTCGGCGCGATCGTGCTCAACTTCGCGAACGCCGACATGGTCGGGCACACCGGGAAGCTTCCCGAGACCGTGTCGGCGATCGAGACGCTCGACGGCTGCTTCGACCGACTGGAGACCGCGGCGAGAGAGGGCGGCTGGACGCTCGCCATGACCGCGGACCACGGCAACGCCGAGCAGATGACGGATCCCGTGACGGGAAAGCCCCACACCGCGCACACCACGAACCCGGTCCCCTTCGTCCTCTGCGGAGAGAAGAAGCCACTGCGCTCGGGCGGGGGCCTCAAGGACGTGGCCCCGACGCTCCTTGGCCTCGCGGGCCTGCCGGCCCCCGTTCCGATGACCGGAAGGGATCTGAGGGATCGGCCGCCCGACTGAGGCGGCCTACCTCACTTCAACGACTTCAGGTATTCCTTGACGTCCGCGGCGTACTCCCCGGTCGGAGAGAGCTCCAGGTACTTCTGGAAGTCCGCCTTCGCTTCCTTCTTCTTCAGCTGCATGCCGGCCAGGCCGCGGTAGTAGTAGTTGTCGGCCTCGGCCGGCGCGAGCGTCACGGCCTTGTCGAAGTAGCCCCACGCGTCCTCGAACTTCTTCTTGTTCATGAGCAGGATCCCGAGGTTCACGTAAACCGCGGAGTCCTTGATGGTGTCGGGGGGCAGCTTGGCGAGCGTCGCCTGGCCTTCGTCGAGGTTCCCCTTCTCCAGCTGCAGCTCGCCCAGGAGGAGCTGCGCAGTCGTGTCCGTCGGCTCGATCGCGAGGACCTTCTGCAGAGTCTCGATCGCTTTGTCGAGATTCTTTTCGCCGTAGTAAGTCTGCGCGATGGCGCGCAGGATGATGGCGTTGTTGGGGATCGCAGCGAGACCCTTCTCGTACTCCGCGCGGGCGCCGGCGTAGTCTTTCTGCTGCAGGAGCTGGTTGCCGTGCTCCAGGATGGGAATGACGTCGGGCGCCGCGTTCTTCGGGACGTCGGCTTTCGCCTCGGCCTTCGGCGCGGGCTGCAGGCGGATGTCCATCGACGGGACGCGCTCGATCTCGGAGAGCTGGACCGTCGTCTTGAAGGGCAGGTAACCGGGGGCTTCGACGTCGATGTCCCACGCTCCGCCGGAGAGGCCCAGGTAGGCCCACCGCCCGTTGCTCTTGCTCATCACGGCCTCGGGTCCCGCGCCATTGCGGCGGAACGTGAGCTTCGCGCCGCCGACGCCTTCCCCTTTTTCGTTCAGGACGCGGCCGTCGATGCGGGCCTTGCCCCTCCACTCCTGCGCGGACGCGCTCAGAGCGCCGGCCGCGAGGACGAGAACCGCCAGCACCGCCGCCCGGAAAGATCTCGACTTCATGAGCCCTCACCTCCTCAGAAGCCCGCAGAACAAGACGCCCCGCGGGGTTATGCCCGGCGCCCGGATTCTACGTCGGGGTTTGCGGCACCCCTCTGCTAGCATCGAGGCATGGCACTCGATCGAGACGTTTATCGCCGCCGGCTGGGAAACATGAGGTCCCGACTGGGCAGCCTCGGCGCCGACGGCCTGTTCGCGACCCCCTCTTCGAACCTCTTTTACCTGACCGGAATCGACTTCTGGCGGAGCGAGCGGCTGACGGCCCTGTTCCTCTTCCCGGACCGCGAACCGGTCGTGATCTGTCCCTCCTTCGAGGAGGCCCGTCTGCGGGGCATGTCCGCGATCTCGAACGTCGTGACGTGGGAAGAGACCGAGGATCCGTTCGCGAAAGCGGTCGCGCTCTTCCCGGGCGCCGCGGGAACCCTGGCGGTTGAGCCCTCGACCGCGTTCGACGACGTCGAGCGGCTGCTCTCCGCGCGGCCCGGCTGGAAGGCGGTCTCCGCCGCTCCGGCTTTCGCGACGGTCCGGATGATCAAGACGCCCGATGAGATCGACGCCATCCGCCGCGCGATCGCGGTCGCGCTGCCGAGATTCCGGCGGGCTTTCGAGACGCTGAAGCCGGGGGCAACCGAGGCCGAGATCTCGCGGCTTTTCGGAGGAGAGAACGTCGTCCAGTTCGGCCCCTCCTCGGCCCTTCCCCACGGCGCCTCCACGGAGCGCGCGCTCTCGCGGGACGAGGCCGTCCTGATCGACGCCTGGGACAAGCCCGAGGGTTACTACTACGACATCACGCGCTCCACCTTCTTTGGAAAGCCGCCGGACGAGTACCGCAAGGTCTGGAGCGTGGTCCTGGAGGCGCAGGGCGCGGCAATCGACCGCGCGGGACCGGGCGTCCCCTGCTCCGAGGTGGACGCGGCGGCGCGCCGCGTGATCGAAAAGGCGGGGTACGGCGAGTTCTTCACCCACCGGCTCGGACACGGTCTCGGCATCGACGTCCACGAGCCGCCGTACATGGTGGGGCACGAGAAGACGCTGCTCGAGCCGGGGATGACCTTCACGTCGGAGCCCGGCATCTATCTCCCGGGACGCTTCGGAGTCCGCATCGAGGACGACATCCTGTGCACGGACCGGGGAGCGGAGTCGCTGTCGCCTCGAGTCGAGCGGCTGGAACCGATCGCCGCCTGACTCGGCGGAGGCGTCGGGCGCTTCTCGTGCCGGCGGCTCTCTTCGCCGCGGCGACCGCTCTCGCGTCGGATCTCACGGCCCCGGAAGTCGAGGCGGCGGCGGAGACGGCGCGCCGGGCGGCGAGCGAGCTGCTCCGCGGGCAGCGGGCCGGCTTTCAGTCGGTGCTCGCGGCCGACGCCATCGCGGCCCGTTTCCTCTCCGACGCCGTCTGGCGCGAGCTGTCCCCGCGGCAACGCGAGAGCGTCCGCAACGTGGTGCGGGATCACTTCGTCGAGACGCTCCAGCCGGTGCCCGGATCCGAGACCGGCATCGCGTGGTCCACCGCCCGGCCCGAGGCCGACGGCGTCTCGGTGCTGCTCGGCCTGCGCTATCCCGCCGGAGTCCTCAAGACGCGGTGGGCTCTCGCGCGATCCGGGGATACGTGGACGGTCCGGGACATCGTGCTCGCGGATCCCGGGATTTCGATCGCTGCCGAAGCGATGCGACCTCTCGGGTCCGACGCCGTGCGGCGGCGGGATCCGGGCCGGGAGACGCGCAACATCCTCTTGCCGCGCCTTCTGGGGCTCGCCGCGATCGCGATCATCGTGATCGTGGTCCGCCGCCGCCTCACCCCTTCCGGACGGCGAATCCTGTTCCTGACCGCGGCCGCCCCCGCGATCCTCTTCGTCGTGGACGGAGCGCTCGCCGTGCATCGCGCGCGGGCGGAGCCATACCTCCTGCCGGAGACTCTTTCGCCGCCTGCCGGCCGGACGGCCGAGCGCGAGGCCGTCCGGGCGCAGCGGGAGGGTCGGGTGGACGACGCCCGGCGGGCCTGGGAGCGCGCGGTCGCGGCCGGCGCTCCTCCGGGTCCGGCCGACTACCAGGTCGGCCTCGCGTTGAAAGCGGCGGGCCGTCCGGTCGAGGCGCGAGTCGCGTTCCAGCGGGCGCTCTCCCGGGCGGCGCCCGCCCCCGGCGCCGAGAAGGAGCTCGGGCTCCTCGCCCTCGCCGCCGGAGATTCGGCGGAGGCGCGCTCCCGCCTTTCACGCTACGTTGCGCTGGCCGGCCCGGATCCCGACTCGCTCTCCGCGCTCGCGGTGGCGGAGGCAAACGTGGGCGAGAGCGGCTCGGCGGTCAAATCGGTCGAGGAGGCGAGAGCCCTGACCGAGGACCGCTGGAAGGGGGTCGGACTGCAGGCGCGCCTCTACGCGAAGGCCGGCGACGCGCGGCGGACGGTGGATGCGCTGCGCTCCCTCGACGCGGAGGGAAGGCTCGACCGCGAGAGCCTGCGGTCGGACCCGGCTTACATGGGAATCGCGACGGACCCGATCTGGATGGCTTTTCTGAACGAGAAGCCAGAGTAGAAAGCGAGCTGTCAGCGCTCGGTGTCGGGCTCCGAGTCGTCCTCCGAGGGTGAGCTCCCCTTTCGCGCCGTCACGGTCTGGCTGCCCGGGCCGCCGTAGAAATCGACGAGGGCGGTCACGATCGCCTGCGCGACCTTCTCCCGATACTTCCGCGAGACGAGGAGCCGCCGGTCGTCCGGGTTGTTCAAGTTGCACACCTCGATCAGCACGCGCGCCGGGATCCGGTTGTAGCGGAGGATCGCCGGCACCCACTCGCGCCCGCCGCGGATGACGTTGCGCCGGATCGGTTGAAACGCGTGGAGCGGAAGGCCCATGGCCCGGAAGGCGCCGACGATTTTCTCCGCCAGGTGCCGCGAGACGCCCTCCGCCTTGATCCGTTCCCGCCGGGAGAAGCTGACCCGGGGCGCCTCCCGCACTTCGCGCCGGGTGGCGTAGAGATCTCCGCTCTTCCCGAACGAGGTCTTCAGATACTTCTCGCCCGGGATGTAGACCATCAGCCCCCGGACCGCGGGGTGGAGAGAGTCGGCGTGGAGCGAGACGAAAACGGTTCGGTCCTCGGAGCCCCCGCGCTCCTCGGTGCGCCGCAGGACGGAGTTGGCGAGGTACCACCGGAAGTTGACCCCGGCGACGGGATCGTCCAGCTCGTAAGGGGGGCTCGTCATAACGCGCGCGGAGCGGGAGTCGCCGACGGCGTCCGACCGGCCGTCCGGGCACGGCGTTCCGCGGCTGACCGTGGGCACCACCGTGGCCCGCGTGTGTGCACGCAGGAGCCGCTCCACGCGGCAGGCCAGATCGTAGACGTGGCTGGCCTCTTCGACGCCCTCGACCCGGGCTCCGGAGTCGCGTCCCCCGTGGCCGGCATCCAGCACGAACGTCACGCCCGCCAGGTTCACGGCCCGGACACGGTTGACGAACTGCGTCGCCTCGAGCCTCCCCTTCTCCTCCTCGATCCGGGCGGGGTCGTCGGGGGGCCGGAACTCGGGAGCGAGGTCGGCGACCGGGATCTTCACGGCGTAGCCAACCGGGATCGACCGCACGTCGGTGATCCCGCTGCGCTCCGCGATCTCCGCCGCCTTCGCGTTGACGTCCTCGGCGTGGACGCGTCCGGTCAACCGCACGACGACCGCGGTGTAGAGCGCCTCTCCGCGCTGGAGGCGATACACCGCGTAGCGGCCCTTCTCGTCCCGGCCGAACTCGAGCGGCGGGGTCGCGGTCGCGGCCGACCCGGTCTCGTCGCGGAAGGTCGCGCTCAGGAGCTTCAAGGGGACGCGGATCACCTGTCCGGCCTCGGTCGCCAGTGAGTCGAGGCCGTTCGCCGCGCGGACCTCGCGGTAGTTCAGCCCGTCGCCGGTGAACCACTCCGCGATGCGCCACAGGCTCTCGGGTTTTCCGGTCAGCGCCGAAACCCGGTGGACCCATCCCTGCGCGTCGGTCGAGTCGCCCGGGAAGAGCGCTTCGATGGCGATCCTCCGGTAGTTCTCGGAGAGCAGCCGGTAGGGAACCCGCACGAAGACGTCATTGCGGAGGAGCTTGACCCCCTCGTTGCGCGAGAGGATCTCGCTCTTCGTCCGGGGGTCTTCGGTGAAGCGCTTGATGAAGGCATCGATGCCTTCGCCCGGCAGCGGCCGGGCGGACAGCGTGATCTCGTCCCCCTCGCCGATCGAGACCTTCAGCTCGGGTGAGACGACGATCGTCTTTTCGCCGCGGAACTCGGCGACCGCGCCCGAACCCGCGAAGAGAAGGAGCCCCGCCAGAACTCCGGTGCCGCACCGGAGACGCCGCGCGGCCGACACCTATCGCACCGCCCGGGGCATGTCGTCCGGAAGCGCCAGCTCGCGCTCCAGCGCGCCGGCCGCGGCGAAGACGCTTTCCTCGCCGAGCCGCGGCCCCAGGATCTGCACGCCGAGCGGAAGACCATCGCGGGAGAATCCGGACGGCACCGAAATCGCGGGCAACCCCGCGAGCGACGCCGGAACCGTGAAGATGTCGGAGAGATACATCGTCAGCGGGTCCTCGGTCTTCTCGCCGATCCGGAACGCCGGCGCCGGAATCGACGGACAGACGATGACGTCCACCTCGCTGAACGCGCGCTCGAAGTCGGCGGAGAGCGCGGCGCGCGCCCGCATTGCCCGCCCGTAGTAGGCCTCGTAGTAGCCGGCGGCGAGAGCGAACGTGCCGAGCAGGATCCGGCGCTTGACTTCGGGCCCGAATCCCCTGGTGCGGCTTTCCACGTACAGCGAGGCGAGATCCGTGACGTCCGGGCGCGGGCCGTACCGCACGGAGTCGTAGCGCGCCAGGTTCGACGACGCTTCGGCGCTCGCGACCACGTAGTAGATCGCGATCGCATCCGGCGCGCGCGGGACGCTGACCGCCCGCACCCGGGCGCCGGCTGCGGCGAACGCCTTCCGGACCTCGTCCAGGTTCTTCGCCACTTCCGCGTCGAGACCCTCGGCCTGCGCCTCCTCCAGGAACCCGACCGTGAGCCCGGCCGCGCCTTTCCTGACTGCCGCCTCGGGCTCGCCCGGCCCGGCCGCGACGCTCGTCGAGTCGAGCGGATCCTCGCCCGCGATCACGCCGTAGACCCGGGCGGAGTCCGAGACGCTCCGCGCGATCGGTCCGATCTGGTCGAGGGAGGATGCGAACGCCACGAGGCCGTAGCGCGAGACCCGCCCGTAGGTCGGCTTGAAGCCGACGACCCCGCAGCACGCGGCAGGCTGCCGGATCGAGCCGCCCGTGTCGGATCCCAGGGCCGCCGGGACCATTCCCGCCGCCACGGCGGCTGCGCTGCCGCCGGAGGATCCCCCCGGGATCCGTTCCAGGTCGTGCGGGTTGCGGGTCAGCTGGACCGAGCTGTTCTCGGTCGAAGAGCCCATCGCGAACTCGTCCATGTTCGCGCGGCCCACGAAGACGGCGCCCGCCCGGCGCAGCCTCGCGACCGCGGTCGCATCGGCCGGTGGACGAAAGCCGCGCAGGATGCGCGAGGCGCACGTGGCCTCGCGTCCCGAGACCCACATGTTGTCCTTGATCGCCATCGGCACGCCGGCGAGCGGAAGATCCTCTCCCGCGGCCACCCGCGCGTCGACCGAGCGGGCTTCGTCGAGCGCGAGATCCGGAGTCACCTCGAGGAACGCCCCGATGCGCCCGTCGCTCGCGTCGATCCGGGCAAGGGCGTCGCGGAGAGCCTCCTCGGCCGACAGCCGCCGCGAACGGACGCCGTCCGCCGTTGCCACGACCCCGCCGGGCCGCGAGGTCAGCGGACCTCCTTCCCGCCGGGTCGGATCACTCTCCGGCTCCGACCACGCGGGGTACGACGCCGAAGCCGTGGGCAGACTCCGGGGCGTTCTCGGCGAGCGCCCGGTCGCCCTCCCCGGCGCGCGGGGAGTCCTCGCGGAACGGCGTCGGCCGGAGGTGTTCCGGGGCCGCGGAGAGCGCCGTCTCGGGGATCTCCCGGAGCTGGTCGATGTAGGAGACAATCCGGTCCAGCTGCCGCGCCCAGACGGGAAGCTCTTCCTCGGGAACCCGCAGTCGCGCGAGGGCGGCAATCCGGCGCACGACGTCCGGAGTGACCGACGGGGAGTGGGAGGACATCCGAACGATTGTAGAACGGAAGACCAATTCTGCGGCCTCCCGTCGGCCGAAACCCGGCGCCGCGGTCCGACGACTCGAGCGGAGACTCCGCCGCCTCGCGTCCGAGCCGGACCTCGTCCTCTTCCGCCGGATCGTCGGGGCGGGCGGGCTCGGGATGGACGCGTGGATCGTGGGAGGCGCGCTCCGGGACCGGGCGCTCGGCCGTCCGGTCGTGGAGGTCGACCTCGCGGTCTCGGGCGACGCGGAGGCTGCCGCCCGGGCGCTCGAGTCGAGCGGTTGCGGCCGGGCGTTTCTGCTCTCGGCCGACCGGTCTCCGCGGGTGTTCCGAGTCGCGGGGCGCCGGCGGCTTCTCGACATCGCCGAGATCGAGGGCGGTTCGATCGCGATCGACCTCGCCCGGCGCGACTTCACTGTCAACGCGATGGCGTTCGACCTCGCCTCCGGCCGCCTTCTCGATCCGTTCGGCGGCCTGGCGGATCTCGAGCGCCGGCGCCTCGCAACCGTCTCCGAGAAGAACCTCGCCGACGATCCGCTGCGGTGCCTGCGCGCCGCCCGGCTCTTCGCCACGCACGCCCTCGCGCCGGATCGGCGGACCTCGCGCGCCTGCCGCAGCTTCGCTCCGGCTCTCGCGCGCGTGGCGAGCGAGCGGGTGCAGGGGGAGCTCTCGAAGCTGCTGGAGGTGCAGGATTGCAGCGCCGCTCTCGCGTGGGCGTGGCGCAACGGCGTGCTGGAGCCGGCTTTCGGGCTCTCGATTCCGGGGGAGAAGTGGAAGCGCATCGCTCCCCGGATGGCCACGATCGACGCCATTCCCCGGCGAACGCTGCCTGGGGAGCGACGCCGGCGGCTTCGGCTGGCGGCCCTCGCCGGCGCGCTCGGTCTCTCGCCCGCGGAGGCTGCCGCCGGGCTGCGACGGCGGCGCTGGAGCACCGAGGAGGCGGGCGACGTCGCGCGCCTTCTCGAGCTCTCGGAGCAGGCGGCCTCCGGTCTCTCCGGCGACGAAGCCTGGCTCTGGATCCTCCGGGCCGCCGACCGCGCGCCGGATTCGCTGCGCCTTCTCGAGATCCAGTCGGCCCGCCTCCGACGCGATGCCGGGCAGCTGCGCGCCCGCCTCCGCCGGGGGAGAAAGGGGCCCGAGGTCCGGGGCCGCGACGTTCTGGACTGGACCGGGGTGGCGCCCGGACCGGAGGTGGGACGCCTTCTCGAGGCGGTCCGCGTGGAGGGGCTCGCCGGGCGGATCCGCACGCGGAACGAGGCGCGCCGGTGGCTGCAGACGCGTGTGCCGACGGACCGGCGGGCCCGGTGACCGGCGCCGCTTTCGGCCTCGAAACGCTGCGCTATAATGTTCAAACTCTGAAACTTGCTGAATACCTCCGGTTCATGGCAGGTAAGGAGGCGTCTGACCTCCACCTGAAGCCCATGAGGCCGCCCCTCCTGCGAGTGAAGGGGAAGCTCGTTCCCCTCAAGGCCGAGGCCCTCCAGCCGGCGGAGCTGGAGGAAATGCTGCTCGAGATCCTGACCCCGGCCCAGAAGGAGAAGCTCGAAAAGCACCAGTCCGTCGACCTGGGCTACGGGCTGGCCGGGGTCGCCCGGTTCCGCGCCAACGTCTACATCCAGCGCGGGTCTCTGGCCGCCGTTTTCCGCCGGATCCCCTTCAAGCTGCCCTCGATCGAGGATCTGAACCTCCCCGAGGTCTTAGAGACGTTCGTCCACTTCCCGGCGGGTCTCGTCCTCATCACGGGGCCGACCGGGTCGGGCAAGTCCACCACCCTCGCCGCGATCCTGAAGAGCGTCATCGAGCAGCGGCAGGTGCACATCGTCACCATCGAGGACCCGATCGAATACCTCTTCGCGGACGGGAAGGCCGCCGTCTCGCAGCGCGAGCTGGAGACGGACACACCCGACTTCGCCGAAGCCCTGAAGAACATGTTCCGGCAGGACCCGGACGTGATCATGGTCGGCGAGATGCGGGACTGGCAGACCATGCAGACCGTGCTCACTGCGGCAGAGACCGGCCACCTGGTGTTTTCGACGCTGCATACCAACAGCGCCGGCCAGTCGATCGACCGGATCGTCGATTCCTGTCCGTCGCAGCAGCAGCGGCAGATCCGGGCGCAGATCGCGCTCGTCCTGCGGGCGATCGTGTCGATGAAGCTGATCGAGAAATCCGACGGCTCGGGGCTCATGCCGGTCGTCGAGATCATGATCAATTCGCCCAAGATCGCGAAGCACATCGAGACCGGCGAGACCAAGGAAATCGCGGAAGAGATGGAGACGTCCGTCGCCTATTACCGGATGCAGACGATGAATCAGTCGCTCATCGCGCTTCTCGTCAACAACCGGATCACGTACGAGCGGGCCATGGAGCTGTCCACGGACCCCGAGGACCTGTCTCTCAAGCTCCGCAAGCTCTTCCCGCAGATCGAGGAGCGCCGACAAGGAGGTTCCATGGACTCGGACAACGACTTTTCGCACATCTCCCGGCTCATGGAAACCAAGCAGCTCTACGACCAGCAGGAGCAGAACTGGCGGATGCGCCTGGCCGAAAAGGACGAGGAGATCAGCCGCCACCGCGCCGAGATCCAGGAGATGCATCGGGCGAGCGAAGAGCGGCACCGCGCCCTGGGAGATCTCGAGGCGGAGATCGCCAAACTGAAGGCCGAGAACGAGCGCGTGGCGCGCGACGGGCAGCAGAAGATCGCGCAGCTGAACGAGCGGATCAAGGAGCTGAACCAGCGCGTGCTGATCGCGGAAGGCGGCGGGAAGGTCGCCGCGGGCCAGGGAGTATTCAAGAGATAGCGGTCGGCTGTCCGCTGTCAGTTCTCCGCTTTCCCTGAGACAGCGACGCGGCGAAGAAGGCTCCAGCCGCCGCGCCCGCCACGTCCGCCGCCAGGTCTCCCGAATCCATCATCCGACCCGGAATCCACTGCTGGTGCGCTTCGTCGAGCGCGCCCCACACCGCCAGGATCCCGACGACCGTCAAGACCCGGGACGCGGCGAATCCGGGCCGGCCCGGCCACACCACCGCGCGATACAGGAGGAAGGCCTCGACCCCGTAGAGGACGAAGTGGGTCACTTTGTCGAGCGGGAACCCTCCCGCCCGGATCGCGGGAGGGTTCGGCCAGGACGTCAGGAGGAAAAGAAAGCCGCCCCAGAGGGCGGCTGTGATTCGTGCGCGACGCACGTTCGATTCGAGTTCCGTGTCCCGTGTCCCGTGTCCCGGCTCAGGCTCCCCGTTTGGACGGCCCCGTCCGGCTGGGTCCCTTTTTCGGGCCGGGCTTCGCGGCCTTGCCCGACTTCGGGGTGGCGGGTTTCGCCTTCCGGGGGGTCTTCCGGCCGCCGGTCTCTTCGTCCTCGTCGTCGGTCTCCGGCTTCTGCTTGCGGACCGTCTCGACCCGGCCGCCCGACATCCGACGGGCGCGGTCGGAGAGCGACTCCTTGCGGGGGCCCTTTTCCTTCGCCTCGAACTTGAAGTCGACGAACTCGAGGATGGCCGCCTCGGCGGCGTCCCCCCGGCGCGCTCCGAGCTTCAGGATCCGGGTGTAGCCGCCGGGGCGATCCACGAAGCGCGGTGCGATCGTCTCGAAAACTCTCTTGACCGTCGAGTGGTCCGGAATCCACCGGTACACCCGCCGGCGTGCGGCCACGTCGTCGTTCTTGGCGGTCGTGATGAGGTTCTCGGCGAGGGGCCGCAACTCCTTCGCCTTGGATATGGTGGTCTGGATCCGCTCGTGCGTCATGAGCGACGCCAGCTGGTTCGAGAACATCGCCAGCCGGTGCGGAGTCGTTCGCCGGAGTTTTCTCCCGGCTCGGTTGTGCTGCATGACTACTCGCTCTGGGTGTCGGCCGTCTCGAGCTCCATGCCGAGCGACAGGCCCATCGGCCGCAGGATGTCACGAATCTCGTTCAGCGACTTCCGGCCGAAGTTCTTCGTCTCGAGCATGTCCTTCTCGCTCTTCTGCACGAGGTCGCGGATCGTGCGGATCCCCGCGTTCTTGAGGCAGTTCGCGCTCCGCACCGACAGCTCCAGCTCGTCCACCGACTTGTTGAGGTACTCCGCGAGGTTCTCGGGGAGCTCGCCTTCCGAGACCTCGAGCGCGGTCTCCACCTCGGCGTTCACGAAGATCGTCAGGTGGTCGCGGAGCAGCGTGGCCGCCAGGCCCACGGCGTCGGCGGGCGAGACCGTCCCGTTGGTCCACACCTCCAGGACCAGCCGGTCGTAGTCCGTCGCCTGTCCGATGCGCGCGGCCTCGACGTGGTAGTTCACGCGGCGAACCGGGGAGTGCACGGAGTCGATCGGGATGTAGCCGATCCCCATGTCCTCGTCGAAGTTCTTGTCCGCCGACACGTAGCCGCGGCCCATCGAGACCCGCATCTCCATCTGGAGCTTGCCGTTCTCGGAGAGCGTCGCGATCGGCGCGTCCGGCTCGAGGATGTCGATCGTCGAGTCGCCCTGGAGATCCGAGGCCGTCACCTTGCCCTTGCGGGTGACGTCCAGGGTCAGGATCTTCTCGTCGGTCGTGTGCATCTTGATCGGGATCTGCTTCAGGTTGAGGATGATGTCCGTCACGTCCTCGACCACCCCCGGCAGCGAGGAGAACTCGTGGAG
>JBKPMI010000055.1:0-7378 GCA_046732075.1 Acidobacteriota bacterium
CGTGTCGTCGCAGAGGGAGATCGGGAGGAGCTGGAAACCCGCGCTGAAATACGTTCCGTGCCTCCTGTCGCTCGGGATCGGGCTCTCGGTGAACAACGTTCGGGCCGTGCTCGAGGCGCTCGTCGGGCGCTCGACGGAGTTCACGCGGACCCCCAAGTATCGGATCGAGGGGAAATCCGGAGAGTGGCGGAGCAAGAAGTACCGCGCGTCCGCGAACTTCTCGCTCATCGGCGAGCTTCTGCTGGCGGGATACTTTCTGGCGGTGCTCCTTTTCTCGATCGTCGAACGCTACTGGCTCGCGGTTCCGTTCCTGCTCATCTTCTTCAACGGCTTCGCCTATACCGCGGGAGTCTCGATCCTGTCGCGCTCGGACGCCGGCCCCGAACTCGCGCCGGCGGCGACGTAGAGGCGGAGGTTTCGCGCGAGAATCTCCGGAACGGCGTCATGGACCAGATCCTCCGCGTCACCGAAATCTTCCGTTCGATCCAGGGCGAGTCGACTCGCGCCGGGTTTCCCTGCGCCTTCGTCCGCCTGACTGGATGCTCGCTGCGGTGCGTCTGGTGCGACACGGCATACGCCTTCACGGGCGGCGAGGACGTCCCGGTGACCGAGGCCGTCGCCCGCGTCCTGGCGCTCGGGACGGACCTCGTCGAGGTGACCGGAGGCGAGCCCCTCGAGCAGGCCGGGGTCTATCCGTTGATGAAGGAGCTCCTGGATCGGGGCAAGACGGTGCTTCTCGAAACCGGGGGCCACGTCCCGCTCGACCGCGTGGATCCGCGCGTCGTCAAGATCGTGGACGTGAAAGCGCCCGGCAGCGGAATGATGGCGGCGAACCTGCCGGAAAATCTGGAGAACCTCTCCGCCCGCGACGAGGTGAAGTTCGTGCTCGCGGACCGGAAGGACTTCGACTGGGCGCTCGACTTCGTGGCCACCCGGAACCTGGACCGCCGGCACGTCGTCACGTTCTCGCCGGTCTGGGAGAGCCTTCCCGCCGCCGACCTCGCCGGGTGGATCCGGGACTCCGGGCGCCCGATCCGCCTGGGCCTGCAGCTCCATAAGCTCCTCTGGGGCGATGTCCCGGGAAGATAGGAAGATAGGGTCAACGCTGAATGGCTGAATTCGGGTCAGGCCTGAATAGCTGAATGCAGCGATTCAGCGTTGACCCCAATATGAAGCGCGCGATCGTCCTCCTCTCCGGCGGACTCGACTCCGCGACCTGCCTCCTGATCGCGAAGACGGAGGCGGACGAGGTCTTCGCGCTTTCCTTCGACTACTCCCAACGCCACCGCATTGAACTCGACCGCGCCCGGTCCCTCGCCGCGACCTACGGCTGCGCGGCGCATCGCGTGGTGAAGCTCGACATCCCCGCTCCCGAAAGCTCGGCCCTGACCGACCCCTCGCGCGAAATCCCCCGCCACGCCCTTCACACCGAGGCGATCCCGGTCACGTACGTGCCGGCGCGGAACACGCTCTTCCTGTCGCACGCGGTCGCGTGGGGAGAGGCCGTCGGCGCCGGCGACGTCTACATCGGGGCGAACGCCCTCGACTACTCCGGCTACCCCGACTGCCGCCCCGAGTTCCTGGAATCCTTTGAGCGGACCGCGAACCTCGCCACGAAAGCCGGGGTCGAGGGGACGCTCGCCTTCCGCATCCATGCTCCGCTGCTCTCGATGACGAAGGCCGAGATCGTGTCGAAGGCAGCGTCTCTCGGACTGGATTTTGCACGGACCTCGTCCTGTTACGACCCCACGCCGGACGGTCGGCCCTGCCGATCGTGCGATTCCTGTCTCTTGCGGGAAAAGGGGTTCCGGGAAGCCGGAATCCGGGATCCGCTTTCCGGCTGACGAACAGCGGGAGAAACGACCATGAGATTCGACCAGCTCACCATCAAGGCCCAGGAAGCGGTGCAGGAGGCGCAGAGCGACGCGCGCGCGCGCGGCAACGCCGAGCTCACCCCGGACCACCTTCTCCTCGCGCTCCTGCGCCAGGACGAGGGCGTCGTCGTCCCGATCCTCCAGAAACTGGGGGTGGACCCGTCGGTGCTCGCCCGGGAGGTCGAGGCCGACCTCGACGCGCGGCCGAAGGTGACCGGCGCGTCCGCTGACGCCATCCTCTCGCCCGACCTCAACAAGGTCTTCGACCGCGCTTTCGAGGTGGCGAAGGAGTTCGGCGACGAGTACGTCTCGACCGAGCACTTCCTGCTTGCGCTCGCCGAGAAGGCCGCGGGCGCAACCGGCAAGCGCCTGACCGCGAAGGGCGCGACGAAGGACGCGTTGCTGAAGGCGCTGAAAGAGGTCCGCGGCTCGACCCGGATCACGGACCCGAACCCGGAGGACAAGTACCAGGCGCTGAAGAAGTACACGCGGGACCTGACGGATCTCGCGCGCCGCGGCAAGATCGATCCCGTCATCGGGCGCGACGAGGAGATCCGGCGGGTCATCCAGGTCCTCTCGCGCCGGACCAAGAACAACCCGGTTCTGATCGGCGAGCCCGGAGTCGGAAAAACCGCGATCGTCGAAGGTCTCGCGCGCCGCATCCACATGGGCGACGTCCCCGAGGG
This sequence comes from Acidobacteriota bacterium, assembly GCA_046732075.1. GTDB lineage: Bacteria > Acidobacteriota > Thermoanaerobaculia > UBA5066 > Gp7-AA6 > Gp7-AA6. Next base: position 2,561 of record JBKPMI010000055.1, read on the forward strand.
CCTGAAGAACAAGCGCGTGGTGGCGCTCGACCTCGGATCAATGATCGCGGGCGCGAAGTACCGGGGCGAGTTCGAGGACCGGCTGAAGGCGGTCTTGAAGGAGATCGAGGAGGCGCAGGGCACCATCGTCCTCTTCATCGACGAGCTCCACACACTCGTCGGCGCCGGCGCTGCGGAAGGCGCCATGGACGCCTCCAACATGCTGAAGCCGGCGCTGGCGCGCGGCGAGCTGCGCGCCATCGGCGCGACCACTCTTGCCGAGTACCAGAAGTACATCGAGAAGGACGCCGCGCTCGAGCGCCGCTTCCAGCCGGTCTACGTGGAAGAGCCGTCGGTCGACGACACGATCGCGATCCTCCGCGGACTCCAGGAGCGTTACGAGGTGCACCACGGCGTGCGGATCACGGACGGCGCGCTCGTCGCGGCGGCGCGACTCTCGCACCGCTACATCCCGGACCGATTCCTGCCGGACAAGGCGATCGACCTGATCGACGAAGCCGCGGCGCGCCTGCGCACCGAGATCGACTCCGTCCCGACCGAGATCGACGAGATCGAGCGGAAGATCCTTTCGCTCGAGATCGAGAAGAAGGCGCTCGAGAAAGAAAAGACGAAGGAGGCGAAGGCGCGGCTGGACGAGATCGAGCGCGAGCTCGCCGCCCAGCGCGAGCAGGCGAGCAGCCTCCGGGCGCAGTGGACGGCGGAGAAGGAGATGATCCAGAAGATCCGCCAGACCAAGGAAGCCATCGAAAAAGTCCGGCAGGACGTGGTCGAGGCGGAGCGCGAAGGAAACCTCCAGAAAGCGGCGGAGCTGCGCTACGGCCGTCTGCCCGAGCTCGAGCGCGAGCTCACTACCCAGAACGGGAAGCTCGCCGAGCTGCAGAAGGGACGACCCATGCTCCGCGAGGAGGTTACCGAGGAAGACATCGCCGCCGTCGTCTCTCGGTGGACGGGCGTGCCCGTGACCCGGATGCTGGAGACCGAGACGCAGAAGCTGCTGACGATGGAGGAGCGCCTGGGGGCGCGCGTCGTCGGCCAGCACGAGGCGGTCCAGGCGGTGTCGGACGCGGTCCGGCGGTCGCGCGCCGGGCTCTCGGACCCGAAGCGGCCCATCGGCTCCTTCCTGTTCGTGGGCCCGACCGGCGTCGGCAAGACCGAGCTCGCCCGCGCTCTCGCCGAGTTTCTGTTCGACGACGAGCAGGCCATGGTGCGCCTCGACATGTCGGAGTACATGGAGAAGCACGCGGTGGCGCGGATGATCGGCGCGCCCCCCGGTTACGTCGGCTACGAGGAGGGCGGGAGGCTCACCGAGGCGATTCGCCGTCGGCCGTACGCGGTGGTCCTCTTCGACGAGATCGAGAAGGCGCACCCGGACGTCTTCAACGTCCTGCTCCAGGTCTTGGACGACGGGCGTCTGACCGACGGCAAGGGCCGCGTGGTGTCCTTCAAGAACACCGTGATCATCATGACCTCCAACCTCGGCTCCGAGTGGATCGCCGAGGCCCACGACATGAAGGAAGAGGAGGTGAAGGCGAAGATCGAGGAGACCCTCCGCCGCCACTTCCGCCCCGAGTTCTTCAACCGGATCGACGACGTGATCGTTTTCCACCGCCTGACCCGCGAGGAGATCGAGGAAATCGTCGAGATCCAGCTGCGCGGTCTCGCCCGCACCGTCGCCGACCGCGGGATCCGACTGACCTGGACCGAGGCGGCCCGGCGCTACCTGGCCGGGCGGGGATACGACCCCACCTACGGGGCCCGCCCGTTGAAGCGCCTGATACAGAAGGAAGTCTCCGACGCCCTCGCCGGAAAGATCCTGAAAAACGAGCTCGGGGCGGGTGGCAGCGCCGAGCTGACGGTATCGGCAGACGGCGACCGGCTGGAGATTGAGTCGGCGTCTCCCGAGCGCATAGCTGAGCCTGCATGACTCAGATACTCTGCTGATGGCACTTGACAGGATGAGGCTCACCTCCATAGAATCCGGCTTCTAATCTGGAGGTGAGTGCATGAACGTAATTCGCTGGGATCCCTATCGTGAGTTGACCTCCTTCGCCGACCGGTTCAACCGGGCCCTGGGCACGGCCGCAGGCCGGGAGAGGGACGAGGAGATGAACATGGGCGCCTGGATTCCTCCGGTCGACATCGCCGAGGACCAGGACCACATCGCCCTGACCGCGGAGCTTCCCGGATTCCGGGAGGACCAGGTCAAGATCCAGATGGAAGGCGGCGTCCTGACGATCCGCGGGGAGCGGAAGTTCGAGGACGAGAAGAACGGCCGCAGCTTCCATCGGGTCGAGCGGTCCTACGGGCAGTTCGTCCGGTCCTTCACTCTGCCGAACAACGTGGACCGCGAGCAGATCCGAGCGTCCTTCGACAACGGGCTGCTCCGGATCGAGCTCCCGAAGACCCCGGACGCCAGGCCGCGGGAGATCAAGATTCAGAGCGGAACGGACAAGAAGGCGATCGACGTCAAATCGAAGTAACGCTCTCCCCTTTTCCGATTCGGCGCCCCGCGAGAGCGGGGCTTTTTTTTCGGGACACGGGACAAGGGACAGGGGACACGGGGGGCACGGCGGAAATGACCGCGACCGTCTGAGGGTTTCCGCAGCCGTGAAGCGCACCGTAACGCCTTTCCTGGGAGTGCTCCTCCTCGCCGGGGCGGCGCAGAGCGCGCCTCTTCCCTCCCGGCGGAGCGACATCGTCGAGGTCGTCGAGAAGGTCTCTCCCGCGGTAGTCAACATCGCGGCGGAGCAGACCGTCCGCCGCCGCACGTCTCTCTTCGACGAGTTTTTCTTCGGGATGGACCCGCGGCGTAACGACAAGTCGCAGTCGCTGGGGTCCGGCGTCCTGATCGACCCGAAGGGCGTGATCCTGACGAACGACCACGTGATCTCGGGCGCCTCGCGCATCCGGGCGACCACGAAGGGCGGCCAGGAGCTGGAGTGCGAGGTGATCGGGTCCGACGCGGACAACGATCTCGCCGTGCTCCGCGTGCGAAACCCGCGCGGGACGCTTCCCACGATCAAGCTCGGAACGTCCTCGGACCTGCTGATCGGGGAGACGATCGTCGCCATCGGCAACCCCTTCGGCCTCTCGAACACCGTTACGGCAGGCGTCGTCTCCGCGCTCGGCCGCAGCGTCCGGGGCGACCAGAACCAGCGCCTGTACACGGACTTCATCCAGATCGACGCACCCATCAACCCGGGTAACTCCGGAGGCCCCGTCGTCAACATCGACGGCGAGATGATCGGGATCGCCACGGCGATCATCGGCGGCGCTCAGGGGATCGGTTTCGCGACACCGGTCGACCGGGCGAAGCGGATCGTGGAGGACCTCCTCCGCTTCGGCGAGGTGCGCGCCGTGTGGATCGGAGTCCGCGGGCGGACGATCAACTCCGGCGACGACGGCGGACTCGATCGGCCGCGCGGCTATCGCGTGCGCAGCGTGGCTCCCGGCTCCCCCGCCGCGCGCGCCGGCGTCCGAAACGGCGACGTCATCGTCTCCGTCGACGGCGCGGCGATCGACTCCCAGGACGCCTTCGAGACGGCGCTCGCCAGCCGCGGTCCGGGCCGCCCGATGAAGCTGGTGCTCCGCAACGGCGGCTCCGACCGGACGGTCACGGTCCAGGGACAGGCGCCGCCGTCCGACCTCGGCGTGCAGATCCTCCGCGAGCAGGTGGGGATCGGGGTCTCGCCGGTGCGCGGCGGGCTGCGGATCACCGTCACGGATAAGAACGGCGCCGCGGCGCGGGCAGGAATCGAGACCGGAGACCTCCTGCTCGCGCTGAACGGCGAGCGCATCGCCGCCGTGAACGACGTCAACCGCGTTCTCCAGCGCGACCACAGCCGGACGACCCTCTGGATGGAAGTCGGGCGGGACCGCTACGCCTACACGCTGACGTTCCCGCTGGACTAGGGCGAGGACGCGGCGGCGGCCCGCCGCAGCCGCAGCTCCGAGACGACGATCCCGGCGAGCACCAGCCCGCCGCCCCACCAGCCGCTCACGCCCATCCGCTCCCGGAGAAGCCAGGCCGCCAGAAGCGCGGCCCACAGGGGCTCGAGCGCGAAGATGATCGCGGCGTGGGTCGCCGACATGTGGCCCTGCGCCCACGTCTGCGTCACGAACGTGCCAACGGTTCCGATCGTGCCGAGGTAGAGGACCGAAAGCAGGAAGCTCTGCTCCCAGACGAGCGGACGGAGCTCGAACCCCGCGCCGGCGGCTCGCATTGCGCCGCCGACCAGGGCCGCCCATACCGCGACCGACGCGAGCTGCACGGTCGTGAGCCGGAAGGCGTCATGGTCCCGCGTCCGCAGCGAGATCTCCACGATGTAGAAGGCGAACACGATCGCGCAGAGGAAGACGAGGACGTCGCCGCGGTTGATCGGCCCCGCGCCTCCCGGAAAGGTCAGCAGGAGGAATCCCAGGCCGGCGAGCGTGATCCCGATCGCGTTCTCGAGCGACGGCAGGCGGCGCGTCCGCAGGAAAGCCGCGAATGGCGTCAGCACCACGGAGAGCCCCGTCAGGAACGCGGCCTTGGAGGCCGTCGTCTCGACCTGTCCGAGGACCTGGAGAATCATGCCTCCGCCCAGGAGCGATCCGATGATCGCTCCGTCCCGGAGGAGGTTCGGCGTCCGGCGGCGCCGCAGGGCGAACGCACCGCAGACCGCGGCGGCCAGCAGGAACCGGAAGAAGAGGAATGCGAGCGGCGGCGAGCCCCGGACGACGTTCTTGACGACGATGAACGACGAGCCCCAGATCATGGTCACGAGAACGAGCGCCGCGTCGGCGCGCAGGCGCATCGGGGCCGGCTCGGTCCTTTCG
>JBKPMI010000056.1:0-6041 GCA_046732075.1 Acidobacteriota bacterium
CTATACGGGCAGTCTTCCGGGAGAGCACGGACACTACTTTCCAATCCAGTGGGACCCGGCGCGAATGGAGCTGCGGCACGTCGGCCGCGACTGGCTGGACTGCGAGCCGTTCTGGCGTCCGCTGGCGCGGGCGGGCCTGCCGGTAACCACGCTCGACGTCCAGATGACGTTCCCCAGCCGGACGCCCGATGGCGTCGAGGTCGTCAACTGGGGGTCGAAGTCGCTCGGTGGCTTCCACTGCAATCGTCCGGAAGTCGCGCGAGAGATCGAGCGCCGTTTCGGAACGCACGTGCTCGAGCCGGACATCCCGATCGAAAAGAGTCCCGAGCGGTTCGCAATCATCCGCAAGGGCCTTCTCGCCGGCGTGAAGAAGCGCGGGGACCTTTCCCGCTGGCTGATGCAGAACACGGACTGGAAGCTCTTCGTGTCCGTGTTCCAGGAGTGCCACCGGGCGGGGCACTACTTCTGGACGGACACCTCCGCCGGCTCCGTCGCGGCAACCGACGACACGGACGCGGGCGACGCCATGCTCGAGGTTCACCGGGTTCTCGACTCCGAGATCGGAGCGATCCTGGACCAGGTCGATCTCCGTAGCACGACCATGATCGTGTTCTCGCTCCTCGGAATGGGTCCCAACCGGGCGCAGATGCACCTGGTCCCGGATGTCCTCGCGCGGATCAACCAGCGTTTTCTCCGGCCGGGCGCCGTGCCGACCGCTTCCCGCCCGAAGCGCAGCCTCATGGGAATCCTGCGCGACCGGCTTCCCGCGCCCATCCAGGAACGGATCGCGCTGGCGGTCCCGGTGAGCGTGCGCGATTGGGTGGTGAAGCGCACGTATACCGGCGCGGTCGACTGGCGGGAGACGCCGGGCTTCGCGCTGCCGACCGGCGGCGAGGGATACGTCCGGACGAACCTGGCAGGCCGCGAGGCCGAGGGTCTTTTCGAGCCGGGCAGCGCCCGACATCGCGATTACCTGAATTCCGTGCGCGAAGGCTTTCTTTCGCTCCGCGACTCCGCAACGAATGCTCCCCTGGTCGAAACGATTGAGGCTCCAGCGGATCGGTATCCCGGTCCGCGTAGCCGGTTCCTTCCGGATCTCTCCATCGGATGGAGGCCCGGCGGACCCGTCACGGCTGCCCATTCGGCGACTCTCGGGACCTTCCGCAGCCGGTTGAAGACGGGACGGGACGGGAACCACCGCGCGGTCGCGTTCGCGGCGGTCGCCGGTCCGGGACGGGACTCCGCTCGCGCCGGCGGGATGCAGAGCATCGTCGACCTCGCCGCGCTCGTCCGGGAGCTCTCCACCGACGCGACGACCGGCCCGGGGTAATGCGGGTCTCGGTCGTCATTCCCGCATACGAGAACGCGGCAGGCCTGGAGGAGTGCCTGCGCGCGCTCGAAGGCGCCGGCGCGCACGAGATCATCGTCGTCGACGACGGCTCGACCGACGGCACCGCCGCCGTCCCCGAGAGGTTCGGAGCGAAAGTCATCCGGCTCGACCGGAACTCCGGCGCCGGCGCCGCGAGAAACCGGGGCGCGCGCGAAGCGACCGGGGACGTGCTGCTCTTCGTGGACTCCGACGTCGTCGTCGCCCCCGACACGGTCGCACGCGTCACCCGTCTCCTCGAGGAGCGGCCCGACGTGGCCGCGGTCTTCGGGTCCTACGACGCCGCGCCGCGGGCGCCCGGCCTCGTCTCGCAGTTCCGGAACCTTCTTCACCACTTCGTTCATCAGCAGGGGGAGCGCGAAGCCTCGACGTTCTGGGCCGGGTGCGGCGCGGTCCGCCGGGAGGTCTTCGAGCAGTCGGGCGGCTTCGACACCGGCGACTACACGCGCGCAATCGAAGACATCGAGCTCGGCTATCGGCTCCGGGCCGCGGGTCACCGGATCCTCCTGGACAAGGATCTCGAGGTGACTCATCTGAAGCGGTGGACGCTGACGTCCTTTCTGCGCACGGACGTCCTCTACCGCGCCGTGCCGTGGTCCCGCCTGATCGTGAACCGCCGGCTCGCTCTCGACCACCTGAACCTGAAGCCGGCCCATCGCGCGAGCGTTGCTCTCTCCCTCGTCCTCGCCGCGTCGCTCGCCCTGTCCCCCTTCGCGCCGCAACTCTTCGTGGTCACGGCGGTCGCGGCGGCCGGTCTCCTCGCCGCAAACCGCGGACTTCTCGCTTTCTTCACGCGCACGCGGGGCCTCGCGTTCGCGGCTGGCTCGGTGCCTCTCCTTTTCCTCCACTACCTCGCGAGCGGGCTCGCGTACCTCTGGGTTCGGACCGGCAGCGCCTTCGCGCGGGCGGCTTGAGGTGTCCGTTCCACGCGAACCGCTCCGCCTGGGCGTCGCCGGCTTCGGACGGCTGGTCCGCGACGTCTACCTTCCGGCGTTTCGCTCTCTTCGCGAGGCGCGTCTGGTGGCCGTTGCGGATCCGCTTCCGGCCAGCCGCTCGGCCGCGGCGAAGCTGCTGAAAGGCGCGGCGGTCCATTCCGATCACCGGGAACTCCTCGAACGGGACGGCCTGGACGGCCTTCTGGTCGCGTCGCCCCCCTCGACGCATCTCGAGATCTGGCGCGACGCCGCGGCGCACGGCGTCCCCGTCTTCATGGAGAAGCCTCTGGTTCTCTCGTGGCAGCTCGCGGAGGTTGCCCGGATTCCGGGGGACGGGCGACTGATGCTCGACTTCAACCGCCGCTTCTGGCCCCCGTACCGGCGCATCGCCGAGCTCGTACGCGGCGGCGAGGTGGGAACCCCGGTGGAGATCGAATTCGTTCTCCACACCGACATCTATTCCTGGTCGACGGTGACGCGGCACCGCCTCGCCCCGGAAGAGGGAGGCATCCTCCACGATCTGGGAGCGCACGCGATCGACCTCGCCGCCGACCTGCTCGGCGCGGAGCCCGAAAGCATCGCGGCGGCGTCGTCCAGCCGCGAGTGGGAGGGCGACGGCCTTCGGCTCCATCTTGCGTTCGAGGACGGTTCCGTCTTCCGGGGCTTCGTGGGTTACGAGTCCGACACGTGCGAACGCCTCACGGTTCGCGGTCCTCTCGGAAGGTTGACCCTGCGCGACCCGAACATGGCGATCCACCTCCAGCGGCGCGGGAACCGCGCGCCGGGACTCGCGTCCCGCGGCCGCGATCTCGCGACGTTCGGGTACCGAGCGCTGCGCCGCGACCGATCGATGACCCGCTACACCATCCGCGCAGCTCTCGCCTCGTTCGTCCGATCGCTTCGGACCGGAGCGCCCTTCTCCCCCGGTTTCGACGCGGCGGTGCGCAACGTGCGGTGGCTGGAAGCCGCGGAGCGCTCCCTCGCCGACGGGCAATCGGTCCGGAGGCCCGCGTGACGTCCGGACGGCTCGCGATGATCGGGCTCGACGCCGCGGAGCTGGGCCTCATCCGCGCGAACCTCGGCGTGCTGCCGAACCTCGCACGCACGCTCGCGAGCGGGACCCTGCACACGCTTCGCTCCACCGCGGACCTCCTGACCGGGTCGGTCTGGCCGACCTTCTACACGGCGTCGCACCCGGGCGAGCACGGCATCTACCACCACCTGCAGTGGGACGCACAGGAGATGAGGCTGCGCCGGGTCGGCGTCGACTGGCTCGACTGCAGCCCGTTCTGGTCGGAGCTCGATCGCCGCGGCCGACGGGTCACGGCCGTCGACGTGCCGCTGATGTTCCCGGAGAGAGTCGAGAACGGCGTCGAGGTCCTCAACTGGGGCTCGCACGACCAGTTGGGACCGCTGTCCGCCCGGCCCCGCGCGCTCGAAGGAGAGGTGCGGCGGCGGTTCGGAAAGCATCCGATGGGCTGGGAGATTCCGGTCGAGAAGACGCGGCGGGAGCACGAGGAGATCCGGGACAATCTCGTCGCCGGCGCGCGGCGAAAGGGCGCCCTCGTCCGGTGGCTGCTCGACTCCGTGCCCTGGGATTTCTTCATCGCGGCGTTCGGCGAGACGCATCGCGGAGGCCACATCCTCTGGCCCGACGGGCCCGGCAGCGACGCGATCCCCGCGAATGCGCTCCTCGACGTCTACCGCGCCGTCGACGAGTCGCTGGGCGAGATCCTCGCCTCACCGGCGCTCGCCGGTGCAGGACGCATCGTGTTCGCGCTTCACGGAATGGGGCCCGACCCCTCTCAGGACCACTTCGTGCCGCCGGTGATGGACCTCGTGAACGCGCGATTTGCCCGGCCGGACGCCGCCGCGAACGGGGCCTCTCCGCCTCGGCCGCGTTCGCTCGTCCGGCGTCTGCGGGAAAGCGTTCCCGCCGGTATCCAGAACCGGATCGCGCGCGCCGTGCCGGTCGGAGTCCGCGACGCCGTCGTGAACCGGTCGATCGTCGCCGGACACGACTGGCCGCGCACCCCCGGATTCGATCTACTCGCCGACATGCACGGCTATCTCCGGTTGAACGTACGCGGCCGCGAACGGGAAGGAAGCCTGGAGCGCGACGGCGAGACGCTTCCGCGCTACGTCGACTGGGTGCGCCAGTGCTTCGAGAGCTTCACGATCGGAGGCACCGCCGAGCCGCTCGTCGAATCGGTTCGGCTCAGCGGAAAGGTCTTTCCGGGTGCGCGCGTGGACCATCTCCCGGACCTGATCGTCACGTGGTCCGGGCACCACCCGGTCTCGCGGATCGAGTCGCGTCTCCTGGGGACCGTCGAGGCCGCGCACGCGACGGGCCGCAGCGGAAACCACCGGCGCGACGGCTTCTGTGTCGTGGACGTCCCGGGACGCGAGCCGCCGGTGTTGACCGACGGCCGCGACCTCGCGCGGTTCGCCCGCGGGGTGGTCGAGTGACGACCCCCCTCGCTCTCGTGACCGGCGCGCCCGGCTGGCTGGGCACGCGCCTGGTCGAGGTTCTGCGCGACGGGCTTCCGGAGTTGCCGGTCTCCGGGCCACCGAGGAGGATCCGGTGCCTGGTGCTGCCGGGGACGCCGGAGGCCGTGCGCCGCGAGCTCGGCTCCGACGTCGAGCTCGTCGAAGGGGACATCCGCGACGCCTCGACGCTGGCCGGATTCTTCCGCGGCGCGGAAGGAGGACCAGTCTTCCACCTCGCCGGCGTCGTCCGCCCGCGCCGCCCGAGCGATTTCCACGACGTCCACGTCACGGGAACCCGCAACCTCCTCCGCCAGGCGGCGGAGTCGGGAGTCCGGCGATTCCTGCCGATCTCTTCGAACATGGTCGCGGGGCCGAATCCCCACCCCGAACGCCTCTTCGACGAGAAGTCGCCGCGCCGCCCGACGCTTCCCTACGGGAAGTCGAAGGTGCTGATGGAAGACGCGGTGAACGAGGCGTTCGCCGCCGGAAAGCTGGAAACCGTCATCCTCCGGCCGTGCCGCTTCTACGGACCCCGGCAGCACTCCGACCGGACGCGCCTCTATCGCATGATCCGCGAGGGCCGCATGCCGGTCCTGGGAAAGGGCGACGCGCTGTGGTCGCTGTCGTACGTCGACAACACGTGCCAGGCGCTGCTGCTCGCGGAGACGAGCGATGTCGCGGCGGGGAAGACCTACTGGGTCGCGGACCGCCGACCGTACACGGTCCGTGAGATCTCCGATACCGTCGAGACGCTCCTCGAGCGCGAATTCGGGATCCCCGTGAGCCACCGGCGGGTCCGGCTTCCCCGCTTCGTGGGCCGGATCGCAGCCGAGGCGGACGTCATCACGCAGCGGTTCGGGGTGCTCGTTCCTCCCCTTCACGCGCTCGGCCACCTGCAGGAGTCGGGCGCCTGCTCCATCGAGGCCGCCCGGCGCGACCTCGGCTACGACCCGAAGATCGAAATCGAGGAAGGCACGCGCCGCGCGATCCGGTGGTGTCTGGACAACGGGCAGGCGATCTAAACGAGGCGCGCGGCAGCCTAGGCCGCGAAGTAGCGCGCCTGCGGGTGGTGGAGGACGAGGGCGGACACCGATGCCTCCGGATCCATCATGAACCCCTCGGTGAGCTCGACCCCGATCCGGCGACCGTCGAGGAGACCGAAGAACGTCGCCTGGTCGGCGAGCTCCGGCCACGCCGGATAACCGGCGCTATATCTTTTACCGGTATAG
>JBKPMI010000057.1:0-11747 GCA_046732075.1 Acidobacteriota bacterium
GGGATCGCTCGACCGGCTCACCAACGATCCGCGCCTGGAGCTGTTCCAGGAGCTTCCGTGGAACGAGGGGAAGGGATGGGCTTTCTTACTCCGGGCCCGGCGCGGCCTGGAGATCGGCGGCGCGTCCGTCGCGCCCGGAGACTCGGTCGCCTTCCAGATGCCCTCGCTCGCTGACATGGTCGCGCGTTTCCCGGAGGACGCCGCCCGGCGCCGCTTTCACCGGGGCCGCGTGATCGTCTTCCGCGGTCACTCCGACTCGCGCCGCCAGTTCTCGACGACGGCCCTGGAAGACGTTCTCCTCGGACGGCCATCCGTTCCGAGCCTGCGTCTCTGGACGGAGACCGAGCGGAGCGGCCTGCTGCGCGTCGGAGGGGAGAACGCCGCGCCGCACGGCTCGGTCGTCTCCCGGATCCAGAACTGGATCGAGGTGGACGTTGCGCCGGCGCGCGTGTGGGACGTCGAGACCGGCGGGTTCGAGCGCTGGGAGGCTTACGACGACCAGGGTCGTCCGGTCACGCCGGGGCGCGCGACCCGCGTCCGGCTCTACGAGAACTTCATCGCCCCGCTCGAGCGCTTCGAGCCGGCGCGGCTGCGGCTCCGGGGAAGCGCGCCCTCACCGTGCTGCCGGATCCGGACTCACTTCGTGCCGGCGACGGGGGGCGAGATCGTAACGGACTGGGCCCTGCCCGGGTCCGGGGGAGCGACGACGGCCGCTAAGCCCTGACGGCCGCTCGTTGCCGCCGGTCGCGGATCACGGAGACGGCCTTCGCGACCGGGCCGGACGCGGCGAAGATGAGCGCGAGCGCGAGGAGCGTCATCGCCGGTCGGTACGCCACGACCGCGAAGACGAGCGCGATCACCGGGAGGATCCAGGCCCGTCGCTGCCGCCGCAGGTCGAGGTCCTTGAACGAGCGGTACTTCAGGGTCGAGATCATCAGGTACGACAGGATCACGGTCAGCACGAGCAGTCCCGCCATCCAGAACGGCGACTGGAGCCGCTCGGGCGTCGCGAGCACCAGTGCCGAAACGGTCCCCGCGGCCGCCGGGATCGGAAGGCCGATGAAGTATTTCTTGTCCGCCACCCGCGTCTGGATGTTGAAACGGGCGAGCCGCATCGAGCCGCAGACGACGAAGAGGAACGACGCCATCCAGCCGAGGCGGTGGAAGTCCGCGAGGCCCCAGGAGTAGGCGAGCACCGCCGGCGCGACCCCGAACGAGACGAGGTCGGCGAGAGAGTCGTACTCCTCTCCGAAGCGGGACGCGGAGTTCGTGAGTCGTGCGATGCGGCCGTCCAGCATGTCGAGGACCGCCGCCGCGATGATCAGGATCGCGGCCGTCTCGAACGTCCCGCGGATCGAGCACCACACCGACAGGTATCCGCAGAAGAGGTTTCCCACGGTGAAGAGCGTGGGCAGGATGAAGAGGCCGCGCGAGAGCCGGTTGCGCGCGCGTGTCCGGAGGCGCGGACGAGGGACTTCGGCGGCGGGACCCGGGGGGAAGGTCGGCGGCGGAAAGAGGAGGGCGTCTTCGCCCTCCGGCGCGGCCCTTTCTCCGTCCGGCTCCCGTCGTTTCACGGCCGTCTCCTCACGTCTTCCACCGGGCGATTGCGCTCCGGCCGGCTTTCACCTTATCGCCCCGTTTGACCAGGACGTCGACGTCGTCCGGTAGAAACAGATCAACCCGCGACCCGAGGCGGATCATTCCGATCCGCTGGCCCCGCCAGAGCCGTTCGCCGACACGGGGATAGAAAACGATCCGGCGCGCGAGGGCCCCCGCGATCTGCTTGAACGTCACGGAGCCGCGCTCGGAGGCGAGTGTGATGCGGTTCTGCTCGTTCTCCGTGGACGCCTTCTCGCGAAACGCGGCGGAGAGGCGGCCGGCCGAGTACTTGTAGTCGGAGATGTTCCCGGCGACCGGGGCGCGGTTGACGTGGCAGTTGAACACGGACATGAAGATCGTCAGGCGGCGGGAGGATCCTGGCGGAGCTTCGGGAGCGGGCGCCACCGAGAGGACCGTGCCGTCAGCGGGGGAAACGATCGTCTCCTCGCCCCCCTCCGGGACGCGCTCGGGGTCGCGGAAGAACGAGAGCAGAAAGAGCGCGAGGGCGAGAAAGAAAGCCGCGAGGATCGCGTGACCCGTTGCGGCGGCGATGACCGCGGCCGCCGCGGGGGGGAGGATGAAAACCCATCCCTCGCGGGCAATCGGAATCCTCAGTGGGCGACCCCCTCACGGTGAGTTCGGGCGATCTCTTCCATCTTGTCCTTGATGAGGAGCTTCTCCTTCTTCAGACGCTTTTCCTCGATCTCCTCGTCTTCGGACAATCTCGACTTCGCGGCGAGGACCTGCAGGCGCTCTTCGTGGTTCCGGTGCTCGTCGTGAAGTCGGCGGTATTCCGGGTCCTGGTCTGCCAGAGCCTCCGTGTGATCGTTCTGCATCCGATCAAACCTCCTTGTCTTTTCGTTGGGGGAGTCGGGGGAGGGACCGAACCACGGGGGGAGTCTATCGGCGGCGAGCCCCGGTTTCAACAACCCTTCAGCGGCAGGACCAGCGCGAACGCGTCCTCTCCGTCCTGGTAGTACGCCTTCCGGCGGAAGGCTTCCCGGAACCCGTACGACCGATAGAACTCACGCGCGGGCGCGTTGGAGACGCGGACCTCCAGCGTGATCGAGTCGGCGCCGATGCTGCGCGCCCGGGCGATGGCGTCCTCGAGCAGCAGGCGACCGTAGCCGCGGTGCCGGACCCGGGGATCGGTCGCGATTTTGTTGATATGGAACTCCTCGTAAAGGGAGACCGCGAAGAGGTATCCCCCGATCCGCGGCACCACGTCCGCGGCGCCCGCCAGCACCCGCGTGTAGCGGTAGGGCTCGGCGAGCTCGCTCTCGAAGAACTCCCGCTTCCACGGGATTCGGAAGGACTCGCGCTCGATCCTCGCGATGTCGTCGAGGTCCGGAGCCGTGGCCTGCCGGATCGCGTAGGGCGCGGCTTCCGGCTTACGGAGCGCCATGCTTCTCCTCGGCCGCGCTGGGGCGCGAATAGATGCCGGCGAGCGACGAGGAGGCCACGCCCGGGGCGCGCGCCACGGCGAGCGCCAGCGCGCGGGAAGGAAAAATCCGTGGAGCGCCCGCCGCGCCGGCGCCGAGGAGGTCGGCGGGCGACGACACGGTCTCGAGGGAGGCGGTCCGCCGGAGGCCCTCTTCCCGCGGAAGCCGCTCCGGCCCGCTTTCGAGCCGCGCCCGCTCTTCCGCGAGCGAGTACACCGCGAGCACGACGTCGCCGCGGCCCGCGTCCAGGACCGCCGCCACCCGGGACGGGCCGCCGCGCGCGGTCTCGGCCAGCGCCTCGAGCGTCGAAACCGTCTCGACGGGAACGCCCGCGGCGCGGCCGAGCGCCCAGGCCGTGGCGAGACCGATCCGCAGCCCGGTGAACGAGCCGGGGCCCGAGCAGACCGCGATGCGATCGCAGCGCGCGAGAGTCGTCCCGGCGGCCGCGAGGCATCGCTCGATCGCGGGAAGGAGCTCCTCCGAGGCGCGGCGATCCTGGGAGAAGGATTCCTCCCGGAGCTCCTCTCGGACGAGCAGAGTCACCGAGGGGAAAGGGCTTGCGGTGTCCAGCGCGAGGATTTGCATCCGGACTCAGTCGGCGAAGTTATGCTAGCACCCCGGTGAGCTCGCCCCCTTCGCGCGTCACACCGATGCTGCGGCAGTACTTCGAAATGAAGAGCCGCGTACCGGACGCCATCCTGTTCTATCGGATGGGGGACTTCTACGAGATGTTCTTCGACGACGCCCGCGAAGCGGCGCCGCTCCTCGGCATCGCGCTCACCGCCCGGAACCGCGACTCCGACATCGAGGCGCCCATGTGCGGAGTGCCGTGGCACAGCGCCGACGCCCACATTGCCCGGCTGGTCGCGGCCGGCCGGAAGGTCGCCGTCTGCGACCAGGTGGAGGATCCGCGCGCCGCGAAGGGCCTCGTCCGGCGCGACATCACGCGGATCGTCACGCCCGGGACGGTCGTCGACCCGCAGGGTCTCCGGCCCGACGCCCCCTGCTGGCTGGCGGCCCTTTGTCCCGCCGGGGAGAGCTGGGGGATTGCGTTCCTCGACCTTTCCACCGGCCGGTTTCTCGCCGGCCGCGTGCCTCCGGGCCGCCTGCCCGAGACGTTTGCCCTCTTCCAGCCGCGCGAGGCGCTCCTGCCGGAGGGCGCGGAGTTGCCGTTCGACCCGGGCGTCCCGGTGTCACGCCGGGCTGAGGCCGACGGCAACGGCGACCCCGCCGGGCGAGCCGCGGCCGCGGCCCGCACTTATGCGCTGGAGGTGCGGCCCCGCGGTCTGCCGCACGTCCTCGCGCCAGAGCCACTCCGTTTCGACGAGCGCATGCGCCTCGACGCCGCCGCGATCGGCACGCTCGAGCTCTTCGAGTCGTCCGACGCCGACGCCCGGCGCAGCCTCTGCGCTCTCCTCGATCGCAGCCGGACGCCGATGGGAGCGCGCGCTCTCAAGGAGACGCTCTCGCGGCCGTCGATCGATCCGGTCGACCTCGAGGACCGCTGGGACGCGGTCGAGGAGCTCGTCGCCCGCGAGGCGGAGCGCGGAGTACTCCAGTCCGACCTTGCCGGTGTCGGCGATCTCGAGCGACTGTTCGGTCGGATCTCGGTCGGCACGGCCGGCCCGCGCGACGCGGCCGCGTTCGCCGCGGGACTCCGGAGGATCCCGGCCCTCTCGGCGGCCGGAGCGGGCCTCGTGGCGCCCCGCCTTCGTCGGTTGCTCGACGGACTCCCGGACGTGACGGACCTGGTCGACCGGATCGACCGGACCATCGCTCCGGACCCGCCGGTGCTCGCGTCCGCGGGCGGCGCCATTCGTTCCGGCGCGGACGCGGAGCTCGACGACCTGCGCGAGCTGCGGCGCAACGCCCAGGGCGCGCTCCTCGCGATCGAGGCGGACGAGCGCCGCCGCTCGGGGATCCCCAACCTGCGGGTCCGCTTCAACCGGGTCTTTGGCTACTCGCTGGAGGTTGGCGCGGCTCACCGCGACCGCGTGCCGGCCGACTGGATCCGGCGGCAGTCCCTCGCGAACGCCGAGCGGTTCGCGACGCCCGCGCTGAAGGAGCTGGAGGAGAAGATCCTCGGGGCCGAGGAGCGGATCGGCGAGATCGAGTCGCGGATCTATTCCGAGCTGCTCGCCGACCTGTCGAAGGCGGCGGACCGCGTGGCGCGGACCGCTTCGGCGGTCGCGAATCTCGACCTTCTCGCGTCGCTCGCCGAGGTCGCGGAGGCCGGGCGGTGGGTCCGGCCGAAGCTCTCGGCGACTCCGAGGATCTGCATCGTCGACGGGAGACACCCCCTGGTCGAGCACCACCGGCGCGAAGAGGCCTTCGTGCCGAACGACTGCGACCTCTCGCGGGACAAGCGCATCGTCGTCCTGACCGGACCGAACATGGGGGGCAAGTCGACGTACCTGAGGCAGACCGGGACGATCGTCCTGCTCGCGCAGATCGGCTCGTTCGTGCCGGCCGCCCGGATGGAGTTCTCCCCGGTCGATCGCATCTTCACGCGGGTCGGGGCGGCGGACCACCTCTCTCGGGGGGAGTCCACCTTCATGGTCGAGATGCTCGAAGCGGCCGCGATCGTGCGCGACGCGACGCCCGCGAGTCTGATCCTCCTCGACGAGGTGGGGCGCGGGACGTCCACCTTCGACGGACTCTCGATCGCGTGGGCCCTCGTGGAGCACCTCCACGACAGCGTCGAGAAGGGAGGTTTCGTTCTCTTCGCGACGCACTACCACGAGCTGACCGAGATCGCGCTCGTCAAGAAGGCCGTCTCCAACGCGACGATGGCGGTCAAAGAGGTCGGAGGTCGCGTCGTCTTCCTGAGGAAAGTGATCCCGGGCGCCGCCGATCGGAGCTACGGGATCCAGGTCGCGGAGCTGGCCGGCCTGCCGGCGTCCGTGCTCGAGCGGGCGCGGGAGGTCCTCTCGAACCTGGAAAAGCAGGAGCTCGACGTCCAGGGCGCGCCCGTGATCGCGCGCCACGCCGGGGAGAGCGCGGGGGAGGGGCAGCTCCTTCTCTTCAGCGGCTCCGAGGAGCTCGTCCTCGAGAAGCTCCGCGAGGCGGACCTCGACCGGCTGACGCCCATCGCCGCGCTCGGCTTCCTCTCTTCGCTCCAGGAGCGCCTGAAGGGATGAATCCGTCCGCCGCGGGACTCTTCGGGGTGGGCCTCGCGGGGGCGGCCCTCGATCCGAGCGAACGCGCGATCCTCGAGCGGCTGCCGCCGTTCGCGGTCATCCTCTTCAAGCGCAACATCGAGACGGAGCGCCAGCTCTCGGACCTGTGCGACGAGATCGGGTCGCTGCCGGGGAACCCTCTTCTGTGCCTCGACCAGGAGGGCGGCCGCGTGGACCGGCTGCGCGAGGTCGCCGGGCCGTTCCCGTCGTTCCACGACGCAGCGCGCACGGGAAACTCGCGACGGGCGGGCGAGGTCGCGGGCGAGGCATGCGCGCGCTTCGGAATCCGCGTTGATCTCGCGCCGGTCGTCGATCGCCGCGTCGCCGGCGCGGGCAAAACCGTGCTCGGCAACCGCGCCGCGGATGACGATCCGGACGCCGTGACCGCGGCGGCGCGCGGCTTCCTGGAGGGTCTCCACTCGCGCGGCGTCGGCGGCTGCCTGAAACACTTCCCGGGGCTGGGGCGGGCGCAGTTCGACACGCACCTCACCCTCCCGCACGTGCCGGAGGACGAGGACGAGCGCGCGAAGGATCTGGCGCCGTTCCGGGCCCTCCATGAGCTCGCCGGCGCGGTCATGGTGTCGCACGCCGCGTCAACGCGGGATCCCCGCCCGGCATCGCTCAACCCGGACGTGGCGACGCGCCTCCTCCGGGACGTCGTGGGGTTCGGCGGCGCGACGTTCTCCGACGACCTGGAGATGGGCGCGCTCGCCCAATTCGGCGGGCTGCCCGAGCGCTCCGCGGCCGCGCTGCAGGCCGGCTGCGACCTTCTCTTCGTGTGCTCGCGCCTCGAGGAGTACCCCGACTGCGTGGCCCGCGTGGAAGCCGACGTCTCCGACGAGCGCCGCGCGGAGGCGGCCGGGCGGCTCGACCGCTACGCGAATCGCCTGGCTGTTCTCAAACGAGCAACGACGAGATCGCTTGGTGCAATCGCCGCGGATGTCTCGCGGCTGCGGGAAGAGATCGAAGAACGGACTTGAAATCCGTCCCCGGACGAAAATAGATCTTTCCCCTTTTCAACCTCGCGGCGCGCGGAGTCTCCGCGAATAGCCCCCGAGCAAGCGAGCGCGACGGTTAGAAGGGCACGTCGTCGTCGTACGCCGCGACGGGCTCGGCGGCTTCGCTCTCCTCGCGGACCGGCGCCGGGCGCGACGCGTCCGAACGCGGCGGCGGCGAGAGCATCACGACGTTGTTCGCCTTGATCTCTGTCTTGTAGCGCTTCTGACCGTTCTGGTCCTCCCAGCTCCGCGTCTGAAGGCTTCCTTCGACGTAGACCATCTTCCCCTTGTGCAGGTACTCGCCGCAGATCTGCGCGAGCTTCTCCCAGGCGACGACGTCGTGCCACTCGGTACGCTCCTGCTTCGCGCCGGAGGCGTCCTTCCAGGTGGTGGAGGTCGCGACGGAGAACCGGGCGAGCGAGGTTCCCTGCGGGGTCGTGCGGATCTCGGGGTCCCGTCCCAGGTTGCCGATCAGGATCACTTTGTTGACGCTGGCCATGTGTTCCACTCTCCTTTCAAGTGATGCAAAGAATATCTCGCGACGCTCCGACAGATGACGTCCGAGCCGCTTTCGGCTCCCGGCTGCCGGCTACCGGCTCCCGACTCCTTACAATGCGATCCATCACGATGGTTCCGAACAGGTGAGCGATTCGGCGCCGCCGCCCGACGAAGCGCGGGGCAGGCTCGTCCGCTCGGCCTCGGTCATCACCCTGCTCACCCTGGCGTCCCGGCTCACCGGGTACGCGCGGGACCGCACGATCGCGGCCCTCTTCGGCGCGAGCGCCGCGAGCGACGTCTTCTACACGGCGTTTCGCATTCCCAACCTCCTCCGGCAGCTCGTCGCCGAGGGCGCATTGCCGGGCGTCTTCATCCCGTCCTACGCCGAGAAGCGCAAGCACGGCTCTCCCGAGGAGGCCCGCGCCTTCGCGGCGCGGATCCTGTCCGCACTGACGCTCCTCGTGACGGTTCTCACCGCGGCCGGGATCGTCTTCGCCCCGGCGGTCGTGCGGGGTCTGGCGAAAGGGTTTGTGTCCACGCCCGGGAAGATCCCGTTGACGATTCTGCTGACCCGGCTGATGTTCCCGTACCTCTGTTTCATCTCGATCGCCGCTCTCCTCCAGGCGGTCCTGAACGCGCACGGCCGGTTCGCGGTCTCCGCCATGTCGCCGATCCTCCTCAACCTCTCCATTGTCGCGGGGGCGGTCGTGCTCGCGCCGCGATTCCGCGAGCCGACGGTCGCGCTCGCCGTGGGAGTGCTCGCCGGCGGAATCCTCCAGATGGCCGTCCAGATTCCGGCGGTCCGCTCGCTCCGGGCGATCGGCCCGTGGGAGCTCAAGCTTTCGGATCCGGCGGTGCGCGGCGTCTTCGTCCTCCTGGTACCGCGTCTCTTCGGGTTCGGGATCTACGCGATCACGATCGCGCTCTCGACCCGGTTTGCCTCGGTGTTCGGGGACGGTGCCGTGTCGTACCTGACCTTCGGCAACCGGGTCATCGAGCTCGTCCGCGGGGGGTTCGTGATCTCGGTGTCGACGGCGATCCTGCCGCTCCTCGCGCAGCAGGCGCTGGAGCCGGATTCCAGCTCCTTCAAGGACACGCTGCGCTTCGGTCTCCGCCTGGTTGCCTTCGTGACGGTGCCCTGGGCGGTGGGACTCGCCGTGCTGCGCGAGACCGTGATCGCCGCTCTCTTCCAGGGAGGGCGGTTCGGCCCGGCGGCAACGGCCGCGACCGCCGAGGCGCTCTCCTACTACGCGATCGGGCTCTTCTTCATCTCTTCCAGCAGCCTTCTCGTCTTCGCGCACTACGCGCGGAAGGACACGCGCACTCCGGTTCTCTGCGCCGCGGTCGACCTCACGGTCTTCATCCTCGTGTCTCTCGTACTCCGCTCCTGGGGCGTGGCCTCGGTCGCCTTCGCGACCTCCTGCGGCGCGGTCGCGAACTTCGTCCTGCTGCTCGCGTTCCTGCGACGCCGGGAGGGACGCCTGGGCCTCAAGGAGCTCGCAAATACGATCTGGAAGGTCCTTGCAGCCTCGGCGGTGATGGCTCTGGTCGCGGGGCGCGGGGCCGCGTGGCTGCTGGCGAACCATCCTCCGCACGGTGCCGGGAAGAGGCTTCTCTTCCTCGCGGCCGCGACGCTTGCGGGGATGGTCGTGTATCTCGGGGCGGCGATCCTGCTCCGTGCCACGGAGCCGGGGGAGTTCGTCCGGCTCCTCCGCAACCGGACCTCCCGTCGGGAAGCAGGCGGGTCGCCGGCACCGTGAAGCTCGTCATCCAACGGGTCTCCGAGGCCGAGGTCCGCGTGGGAGACGAGAGCGTCGGGCGGATCGGGCGGGGGTACCTCGTCCTCATCGGGGCGGAAAAGGGCGACGATCCCGCGGCCGCGGACGAGGCTGCGCGCCGGGTGCACGGGCTGCGGGTTTTCAACGACGAGAACGGGAAGATGAATCTCGACCTGGCCGCCGTCGGCGGGAGCGTCCTCGTGGTCTCCCAGTTCACTCTTCCCGCAGATCTCTCCCGCGGGCGGCGGCCCGGGTTCGAGCGGGCGCTCTCCGGCGAGGAGGCTCGCTCGCTCTACGAACGCTTCGTCGCCGCGCTCCGCGAACGCGGCGTGACGGTCGAAACCGGCCGCTTCGGCGCGATGATGCAGGTCTCGCTCGTCAACGACGGCCCCGCGACCTTCCTGCTGGACGTCAGATCACCCGGAGAGGAACGAGCGTGAAGCAGAGCAGGAAGACACCGAGGCAGAGCAGTGCGATCAGCTGGTGGCCGAACGGCAGGGGCGCCTCATCGTTGTCGACCGGAGGATGAGCGACTCCCAGGAAGAGCGCGGTGAAGAAGGAAAAGAACGCCCAGATCGGGCCGCGGGAAGCCGACAGCGCCGCGAGGAGAAGCACGGCATAGGAGGCGATCGGCTGGCGGCGCCCGAGCGCCGCTCGGATCACGTGGCCGCCATCGAGCTGTCCGATCGGGAGCAGGTTCAGCGCCGTGACGAGAAGGCCGAACCACGCCGCCATGAATGCAGGATGCTCCTGCACCCCGACGCTCGAGTAGCGCCCGGCGCCCGTCAGGTCCTGGAAGAAGCGGACGATGATCGGGTACTCGAAGAGCACCGAGCCCGGGGTCGCCGTCGCCGGAATCGGTTTCGCGCGGGTCACGCCATAGAGGAGAAACGGCAGTGCCGTGAAAAAACCGGCGAGCGGCCCGGCCGCGCCGATCTCGAGAAGTGCCCGCTTGTCGCGGATGGGCTCCTTGATCCGGATGAGCGCGCCGAAGGTTCCGATCAGGTTGGGGATCGGCGCCGGAAGGAAATAGGGCAGGGTCGCGGCCACGCCGTGCCGCCGGCACACGAAGTAATGCCCGAGCTCGTGGACTCCCAGGATCACCAGAAGTGGGACCGAGAACTCGAGGCCGTCGGTGAAGTGACCGCCGCGCAGTGGGCCGCCCCCCCGCGAGAACACGGCCCCCCCGAAGATCGTCGTGGTGACGAGCGTCAGCGCGAGGAGAAGAAGGTGGAAGAGCGGATGCTCCGGGATCCGCCAGCGTCGCCGTCGCGGCTCCCACTTCGCCGGCGAGGAGAACGGATCGACGGGCGGTGGAACCTGGCCGGTCGGAGAGGACACGGAAGGAAGCTATCAGCTGTCGTTATCCCAAAAGGGGACGGATCTATTTTCGAGACCTCGAGTTCCGATGCGGGTGCAGGGCCGCAGGCCCTGTCCCCGCGACTTGCTCAGGGCAAATCCCGCAGATCCTTCCCGGGCTTGAAGCGAATCGTGTTTCCGGGCGGGATCGTCACCTCGACTCCGGTTTTCGGATTCCGACCGATCCCTCTCTTGCGCCGCTTCACCTGGAAGACGCCGAAACCGCGGAGCTCGATGCGATCTCCGGCGCCGAGTGCCGAGCGCATCGACTCGATCACGGTCTCGACGGCGGTCGCCGCCTTGGCGCGCGGGATCTTCGCGAGGTCGACGACGAGGTCGACGATGTCCGCTTTGATCATCTCCCCTCCGGATTTCGGATCGCATTATATCTCTCAAAAGACGCGACTTCCTTCGACTCGGGACCCGGGACTCGGGACGGGTGAGGTCGCCCGGCGGACCGCCAGGCGCGTGCTACATTCGGCGCGGGCATGAAGAACCGTCGCGCGGCGTTTGGGTTGTCATGAAAACTCGTCTGGCCGCCGTGGGACTCGCGATCGCGCTCGCTACCGGGTCTCTCTTCGGCGCCGACGTGCGCGAGACGCGCAAGGCCTTCCTCCGCGCCCGGACGGCGATCAGCGAGGGGCGCTACCGCGAGGCTCTCGAGCTCTACCGGAAGGTGATCGAGCTCCTCCCCGAGGACGCGGTCGTCCGGTTCGAGTACGCCCAGCTCCTGCGAGACCTGAACGTCGGCGACGAGGCCATCAAGCAGGCACGCGAGGTCGTCCGTATCGACCCGAAGTTCGTGGAGGGTCACCGCCTCCTGGGTGCTCTCGAGTTCGCCGCCTCCGAACGGGACCCCTCGCGCCTCGACGCCGCGATCGGTGAGCTCGAGGA
>JBKPMI010000058.1:0-1273 GCA_046732075.1 Acidobacteriota bacterium
GTCCGGGCCCGCAAGCCCCGCGTGCGGCTGGAACCCATTCTCCACGGGGGCGGGCACGAGCGCGGGATGCGGTCCGGAACGCTGAACGTGCCGGGGATCGTCGGCTTCGGCAAGGCGGTCGAGATCTCGGTCGCGGAGCGGGACGACGAGGCCCGCCGGCTGCGGCTCCTGCGGCAGCGCCTGTTCGCCGGGATCACGGGGGAGCTGACGGGGGTCTCGTTGAACGGTCCGCCGCTGCCGGACCTGGAGCCCGACGGATCGCTGCCGACGGGGGTCGAGGAGCGCCGCCTGCCCGGCAACCTGAACCTCTCCTTCCAGGGGGTGGAGGGAGAGGCTCTTCTCATGAGCCTGAAGAACGTCGCGGTGTCCTCCGGATCGGCGTGCACCTCCGCGTCGCTCCAGCCCTCCCACGTCCTGAAGGCGATCGGCGTGCCCGACGACCTGGCGCACGCCTCGCTCCGGTTCGGGCTGGGGCGTGGGAACACCTCCGAAGAGGTGGACTTCACGATCGGCGCGGTCGCTGTGGCGGTGCGGCGGCTGCGGGAACTGGCGCCGGCGATGGCGAGGACCTGACCGGCGTCGAGCTTGCAAGGAATGACAGACGTGCCCGATGCCACCCCCATGGCAGCCGGCGAGTGCGCCGGTTGCGGCTCTCCCCGTGTCTCGCCCGCGGTCTGCGAGAAATGCGGCGAAATCTTCGACATCCCGCAGGACCCTTTTGCGCTCTTCGGCCTGGCGCGTTCGTGGTCCGTCGACACCGCGGCCCTCGAGGAGCGTTACTCCGCCCTGTCGCGGGCGTTCCGCGAGAAGTCGGCTCCGCGACAGGATCTTCTCGACCGGGTGAACGACGCGATCGCGGCGCTCGACGCGGCGCGGCGGAAGCTCTCCGATCCGGTCGAGCGCGCGCAGTACCTGCTGATCTCGTACGGCGGCGCCGAGCGGGAAAAGCCGTTGCGCAAGCGCGAGTTCCAGAGCGAGGTCATGGAGTTCGACCAGGCGGCTTCGAAAGCCCGGCAGGAAAGTGATCCCGCGCGGCTGAAGTCGGTCGTCCTGGAGGCCGAGGAGAAGCTCGCGTCCGCGATCATCGCCGCGGGGCAGAGCTTCACTCGCCTCGAGCGCTCGCTCGTCGACGAGGTCAACAGCGCGGCGGACGCGGTCGCCGAGGCGCGCTTCTGGCGCCGCAAGGTCGACGAGCTGCGGGCGGTCCTCGGCCGCTGAACGCGCTTCGCCTCCGAGCCCCGTGAAGGAGGAGTCCTCTCCGATGTTCGTATCC
>JBKPMI010000059.1:0-2314 GCA_046732075.1 Acidobacteriota bacterium
CCCCGGCCGGTCATCGGCGTCCCGCTCGGGTCCTCCCCCCTCTCGGGTCTCGACGCCCTTCTCTCGACCGCCCAGATGCCTTCCGGGGTCCCGGTGGCCTGCACCGCCATCGGCGAGGCCGGCGCCCGCAATGCCGCCATCCTGGCGGTCCAGATCCTCGCCCTGTCCGACCGGGGGCTCGCGAAACGGCTGCTCGCCTACCGGTCGGCCCTCGAGCGGGAGGTCGCCGCGAAGGACGCGAAGCTCCAGAAGGAGCGCCGCCGGCCGCGACCCGTGGTAAGGTGAAGCTCTGAACTAGAGCTTTGGTCCCCGGCTAAGGGCATGCGGCTGAGGGCTTTATCGGATCGGGGGTTGTGATGTCCTGCGGGAGCGGCGGCGGTTGCGGGGTCGGCAACAAGCTGAATCCCGGCGGCCTCTATGTCGGCATCCGAATCAATGACCACGAGGACGGGAAGGCTCCGTTCTGCGACACGCAGGGCATCCCCGTCGAGAAGGGCCAGCGGGTCATCGTCGAGGGGGAGAACGGGTTCGAGTATGCCCAGGTGACGAACCTGCGGCCCATGATCCTGAAACAATGCCAGCTGCGGGACGCGCGGCGGCTCGTCCGGATCGCGACCGATGCCGACCAGGCGAGCTTCCAGGCGAAGGTCGACCGCGAGAAGCGCTTCTACGCCGACACCCGGCGGCTGGCCGACGAGAAGAATCTCTCCATGAAGCTGATCCGGATCGAGGAGACATTCGACGGCCGGAAAGTCGTCGTCTACTACACGTCCGAGACCCGCGTGGACTATCGCAAGCTGGTTCAGGACCTTGCGGTGACTCACCCGGTCCGGATCGAGATGCGGCAGGTCGGACCCCGGGACGAGACCCGGATGCGCGGGGGCCTCGGGCCGTGCGGGCTGACCCTCTGCTGCTCAACTTTTTTGAAGTCTTTCCACCCGGTCACGATCCGGATGGCGAAGAACCAGAATCTTTCGCTAAACCCTTCCAAAATATCGGGGATGTGCGGGCGGCTCATGTGCTGCCTGGCCTACGAGGAGGAGGGGTACCGGACGGCCCCGGCGGCCACGGCCCCGGCTGAAGCGCGGGTTAAGGCACAGAATTTTCAGGGGGACCTTCCGGTTTAATAGCCGTAAAGAGTCCCACCCTTAACGGGGACCTGGAGTGACAGCCGTGCCGAACCGCAACCCGACCGGGGCCTACCGTCCCGAAGACGACGCCGCACCCGGAAACCGCAAGCTGATCCGACCCAACCTCTCCGAGCTCGCGGACCGTTATCCGACGCGAAACTTCCAGCAGCGCAAGCAGGTTCCGCCGGAGCAGACGAACGCCGAGAGCTACTACTACCTGAAGCAGATGGCGGCGAAGACTCCGATGGTCGTCGTGCTGAACGACGGCCAGGAGGTTCGCGGCTGGATCGAGTGGTACGACAAGAACTGCCTGAAGGTGAACCGCGACCGCGGGCCGAATCTCTTGATCCCGAAGTCGTCGATCAAGTACCTCTTCAAACAGGCGGAGGAAGAGGGACAGCGCGGCGGAGGCGGGAACCGGTAATCGGGGCGGAATCAGAAAATAGATCTGTCCCCTTTTTCGGGGACCTACCGCGCTCCCCGTCCCGAGAGCACCGCGGGCACGGTCTTCAGCAGGATCTTCAAGTCGAGCATCGGCGACCAGGTGTCGATGTACTTCAGGTCGAGCGCCATCCACCGGTCGAAGTCGAGCTCGCTCCTCCCGGACACCTGCCAGAGGCACGTCAGGCCGGGGCTCATCGACAGCCTCCGGCGCTGCCAGGGCTCGTAGCGCGCGACCTCCTCGGGCAGCGGCGGGCGCGGCCCGACCAGGCTCATGTCCCCCACGATCACGTTCCAGAGCTGGGGCAGCTCGTCGATCGAGAGCCTGCGGAGGATCCGGCCGACCGGGGTCAGACGCGGATCGTGCGCCGCCTTGAACACCGGCCCGGACATCTCGTTCAAGTGCGCGATCTCCGACAGCCGCTCCTCGGCCTTCGCTTCCATCGTCCGGAACTTCAGGAGCGTGAAGTGCCGCCCGTTCAGGCCGCACCGCACCTGCCGGAAGAAGATGGGCCCGGGTGACGTCAGGCGGATCGCCAGCGCGGCCAGGGCCTGGATCGGCAGCGTCAGCAGGAACAGCAGGAGCGAAAGCCCCAGGTCGACTGCGCGCTTGACCACGAGCTGCGCCGGGTTCGACGGGGTCGTCGTGAACGTCAGGAGGGGCACTCCGTCCAGCTCCTCCAGCACCGGCCGGGCGAGAACGTGCGGGAAGATGTCGAGCGACACGTGGGCGCGGACGCCGT